>JBJOJH010000216.1:0-3031 GCA_046046715.1 Pseudomonadota bacterium
ACCCATGTGCATGTGCGAGAGCGACAGGTGGGCTTTGTGTTCCAGCACTACGCTTTGTTCCGCCACATGACGGTGTTCGAGAACGTCGCCTTTGGGTTGCGCGTCAAGCCGCGCAACCAGCGCCCCAGCGAATCCGAAATCAAACGCAAGGTGCACGAGTTGCTGGGCTTGGTGCAGCTCGATTGGCTGGCCGACCGCTATCCCTCGCAACTGTCAGGCGGTCAGCGCCAACGCATTGCGCTGGCCCGTGCGCTGGCAGTCGAGCCCAAGGTGCTGCTGCTCGACGAGCCCTTTGGCGCGCTGGATGCCAAAGTGCGCAAAGAGCTGCGCCGCTGGTTGCGCCGCCTGCACGACGAGTTGCATGTGACCAGCATTTTTGTGACGCACGACCAGGAAGAAGCGCTGGAAGTGGCCGACCGCGTAGTGTTGATGAACAAGGGCAACATCGAGCAGATCGGCTCACCCCAGGACGTGTGGGACCATCCGGCCAGCCCCTTTGTGTATGGTTTTTTAGGTGATGTGAACCTGTTTCACGGCCGCGCCCACGAGGGCCAGCTGCACCTGGGCGATGTGGCCCTGGACGCCCCCGAGCATGCTCAGGCCCAACATGCCCAGGCTTTTGCCTACGTGCGACCCCACGACCTGCAAGTGCAGCGCTACACGCCCGGTGCCGTCGGCATCGTTGCCCATCTGCAGCGCGCGATTGTGGTGGGTCCGGTTGCGCGACTGGAATTGCTGCCCATCGATCTGCAAGAGCCCAGCGGCCACGACCCTCTCATCGAGGCACAGATTCCGTCCGAGCTTTTCCGCAGCCTGGGACTCAAGGAAGGCGAAAAGCTGGTGGTCTCGCCGCAAAAGGCACGGGTGTTTCTGCAGCCTCAGTCAGCGGCAGCAGCTCCGGCCGCGCTGTGAGGGGTGCGCTCGAGTTTTTGAACATCGAAGCCTTTGCGTGACAAACGCTCGAGCAGGGCGGCATAAGCCTTAGGTTCGACCTGCGCCTGTCGGGATAGCACCCATAGGTATTCGCGCTTGGGTTCACCCACGGCCACCAGTTGGTAGTTGTCATCCAGGTCGATCACCCAGTAGTCGCCCCAGACCGCCGGTAAGAATGACAGCCAATCTGGCGCAAAGCGCACCTCCAGCTTGGCTGAGGTGGCTGGCCCGATTTGCCGGGCCGTGCCGATCGCTTCTATCGTGTCGCCGGCCTCGGTGCGGCAGCGGTTGAGCACCTGCACCCGGCCGTCGGGCTGCAGGCTGTACCGGGCGGCGGTGTCGCGGACACACTTCCTTTGAAACCAGTTAGGCAGTTTCGCGATCTCAAACCAGGTGCCCATGTAGCGCGGCACATCCAGCGTGGAGATGGTGTTGAGTTCTTCCCTCGCAAAGGTGGGCAAGGCGCACACACACAGCAGCAGGGCAGTCAGTTTGGATGGCATGGCGGGTTGGTATGTAGGGTGGCAAAGGCACAGAGCCTAGCAGGTGCTCCCGCTTGCCGCTACGGATAAGGCAACAGGTAATAACATCGGTGAAATCATTTTGTTACCTGTTCAATTTATTTACACCCGTATGTCCTTTCCCGGGCTTGGTTTCGAAGCTGATGTGACTGTATGTCTGACATGATGCTTCGAGGTATCCGTTTCAAAATTGTCACCGGCCTGGTGCTGTTGATGCTTGTGCTGCTCTCGGGCTCGCTGGTGGGCCTGTCGTGGCACCTGAACCGCAGCTACACCCAGCTGGAGCACCAGGCTTCAGCGCAGGATTTCAAGCGCCTGCTCAGTTCCATTGATGCCCGTTTGCACCTTATTGAAAAACTCCGCAAGGAGTGGTCCAACTGGTCAGCAATGGCGGATTTTGCCGTTGGCCAAGCGCCTGAATTTGCGGACGATGAACTGACCCTGGAGTCGCTGGGACAGTCGGGGATTGCCGCCATAGGCGTGCTGAGTCTTCAGGGTCAGCTTATTCACCAGGTCTCCGTGCCTGGAGCCCCGAGCGCCACCCAGCTGCTCAGCGGCGACTACGGGCCACTGCTGTCGAGGCTGCCGGATGTTTATCAACCCGCTTGTGGCTTGATCCTCTGGAATGCGCAGCGCTGGGTGGCGTGCCGATTGGGCATCCACCAGACCTCCGGGCAGGGGCAACCTGTCGGAATATTGCTCACGCTGGAGCACTTGTCGGCGGAAGTCTTGCAAGACATCAAGGCGCAAACTGGCCTCGGCTTTGTGCTGCGGCCGGAACAACTCACGCCTTCGAAAACGGTGGCTGATGCCCCCAAGATGAGCTCCTCACTGGGCTCGGCCGAGGTGGTTTACGAGATACAGAAAGACCTGATGCGGCTGAGCTGGCCTGTTCAGGACCTGGCCAAAAATAACCTGGGTTACATCGAAATGGAGTGGCCAAGGCGCTTGTCGCACCAGGCGCGGGACGATCTGGCTGGCGTGCGGTGGCAGTTCATTGCTTTTTTTGCCGCGATGGCGATTGGTTTTCTGTTCATTCTGGACCGTCAGGTGATCCGGCGGCTGGTCGGCTTTGGGGCGCAGCTCAGGGGCATCAACCAAAGCAGCGACTGGCATAAGCGCATTGATGTTGACGGTGATGACGAAATCTCAGACCTGGCCAACGACACCAACCAGTTGCTCGGCATCATCAGCCATCAGGTCGAGAACCTGAACCTGCTGGCCGAGACCGATGCACTGACCAGATTGCCTAACCGCCGTAAGTTCGACAATTTCTTGCAGCATGCCCTGCTGACGTTGGCCCGTAGCAAACGGCCGATGTGCCTGGTCTTGCTGGATGTGGATCATTTCAAGGCTTACAACGATCACTACGGACATGCTTTGGGCGATGCGGCCTTGCAGGAGGTGGCAGCGTGCCTGAAAGAGCATGCCCGTCGGCCTGGGGACTTACCGGCGCGCATCGGCGGTGAAGAGTTTGCGGTGGTGCTGGAGGATACCGATCTGGCGGGAGCCACAAAGTGGGTGCATGGCGCACAAAGCGCACTGGCCGAGAGGGGAATCATGCATGCCCTGAGCAC
>JBJOJH010000217.1:0-10174 GCA_046046715.1 Pseudomonadota bacterium
GATTGACACGGCCCGCCACTCCGGGTTTCCCGATAGCCGTTTCTTCATCTTCATGGCCATGGCCGCCCGCATGATTGCCCGCTGCGAAGGAAGCCCCGGAGAGGGCAAGGGCCACCAGGGCGATGAGTCTTTGATAGGGTTTGCAACAGTGTTTGCGATGGGGTTTGCTGGCGTTTTTCATGGGCGTTCTCTGGTTCGGAAGAAGGTCTCAGTGTCCGCTGTGCGAGCTGGGCTTGCGCACGCGGACTTCAGTGGCGCTGGCAGGCGTCTGAGCGCGCGGCATGGACTGACCGCCCTCAGCCTTGGCGCGGGCGGGCTCGGTCAGGGCACCCGCATACGCTTGCGCCACGGTGCCTGGGGGGTGTTTGAACCATCCCGGGTCGCTGTAGTCGCCAGGCTTCTGGTCTTTGCGCACCTTGAGCACACTGAACATGCCCCCCATCTCGACCGAACCAAACGGACCCTGGCCGGTCATCATGGGCGCGGTGTTGTCGGGAATGGGCATTTCCATCTCGGTCATGTCCGCCATGCCGCGCTCGCCCATGACCATGTAATCGGGAATCAGCTGGTGAATCTTTCGGGTCAGACCGCGGTGATCCACGCCGATCAGGTTCGGCACGTTGTGGCCCATGGCGTTCATGGTGTGGTGGCTTTTGTGGCAATGAAAGGCCCAGTCGCCCTCTTCGTCCGCCACAAACTCGACCTGGCGCATCTGCCCCACAGCCACATCCGTGGTCACCTCGGGCCAGCGGGCGGTTTTGGGTACGGGGCCACCGTCTGTGCCGGTCACCGTGAATTCGTGGCCGTGAAGGTGGATCGGGTGATTCGTCATCGTCAAATTGCCGACACGGATGCGTACCTTGTCGTTCAAACGCACGTTCAGGCTGTCGACACCCGGAAAGATGCGGCTGTTCCAGGCCCAGAGGTTGAAATCCAGCATGGTCATGGTCTTGGGCGTGTAGCTGCCCGGATCGATGTCAAACGCATTCAGCAGGAAACAGAAGTCGCGTTGCACCTCGTCGATCAGGGGGTGTTTGGCTTTGGGATGGGTCACCCAGAACCCCATCATGCCCATGGCCATTTGCGTCATTTCGTCCGCATGGGGGTGATACATGAAAGTGCCCGGCCGGCGGGCCACAAACTCGTAGACAAAGGTTTTGCCAGGCTGAATCGCCGCCTGAGTCAAACCCGAGACGCCATCCATGCCGTTGGGTAAACGCTGGCCGTGCCAGTGCACGCTGGTGTGCTCGGGCAGCTTGTTCGTCACGAAGATACGCACCCGGTCGCCTTCGACCACCTCGATGGTGGGACCCGGGCTTTGGCCGTTGTAGCCCCACAAATGCGCCTTGAAACCGGGCGCCATCTCGCGCACCACCGGCTCGGCCACCAGATGGAATTCCTTAACGCCCTGGTTCATGCGCCAGGGCAGCGTCCAGCCATTGAGGGTCACGACCGGGTTGTAAGCGGGCCCAGTGTTGGGCACCAGCGGTGGCATGGTGGCGGTACTGGTCTGAATCACGGGTTCAGGCAAAGCAGCCAGGGCCACACGACTCACGCTGGCCGCAGCCACCGCGCCGCCAGCCATGCTGGCCAGACCTGCGGTTTTGAAAAACTGTCTTCTGGATGTCATCGCTAGCTCCCGGGCTCAGTGGCCCGCGCTCCCACTGCTGGGCGCGCTGGGGGTCACAAACAAGGCGGCTGCTGTCGGGCGACCGATCAAGCTGGCTTTCAAGGCGGCATCCGCCAGCCAGAACTGTTGCTCGGCCTCCAGAGCCGCCAGCACGGTGGCAATCTGCTCCCGGGCATCGGCTAACAGTTCAAACACGCCAATGATCATGCCGTTGTAGCGCAGCAGGTTCTCGTCCGAGATCAGCTTGCGTAGCGGAACCACCTCGTCACGGTGGTGGCGCGCAAGATCGTAGGCCGTACGGTAGGCCGAATAGCTTTCACGCAGGTGGGAACCTGCCGCTCGTACCGTGGCCTCTAGCGCCTGGGCTGCAGCCAGGGTGCGTGCATTCATGGCATCGCGCTGCAGGTCGCCCCCGTCAAAAACTGGCAAACGCACGGCAATCTCATAGCCGCGGGCACTGCTGCGGCTGGCCGCTGCGTTGTCAAAACGGGTGTTGCGCAGCACGCTCAGCTCGATGTCGGTGATGCTGGTGACGGTGTTCAGGCCCTGGGCTCGGGCTGCACTGTCAAAGGCCAGCTGAGCCAGTCGTATATCCAGCCGGCCCCGGCTCGCAAGCCTGCCCAGGTCATCTGGAGCCAGCGCCTGTTGGGACAGGTCGGGCAAGCGATGGGGCAATGTGAGCACGCCTGCCTGTGCTTCGTCCAGTCCCAGCAAGCGCACCAGGGCCTCGCGGCTGGCGGTCGCTTGATGTGCCGTTGTGGCCAGACGGGTGGCGGCATCGGCGTAAAAGGCCTGTTCGCGCGCGCGGCTGATGCGATTGAAGTTGCCCGTCGCCTGCATGCGCCTGGCCAGCTCCGCACCAGCCTCGGCGCTTTCAAACACTTGCCTTGCATAGCTGTGGGCCTGTTGGGCGGCTACGGCACGTACCCAGGCCTGGCGCACCTGCGTGAGCTGATCCAGCACTTCGCCGCTCAAACGCAGCTGCGCCTGCTCCACGCGGCGCTGCGCCACGCCTTGTCGAGCCGGCAAGGTCAGGACGTCGAGCAAGCCAAAAGAAATGGCCCGCCCCAGCTCCAGCTCGTCCCCGGCCACCATGCGCTCGAAACTGAACACCGGGTTGGAGATACGGCCAGATTGCGCCGCCTCTGCAGATTCCGCCCACCCTTGAGCCAACAAGGCTTGCAGTGCCGGGCTGTTGTTCAGCATCAGCAAGACCGCTTCGCGCTGGCCAAGCGGTGCACTTAGCAGCGCCGCAGCAGCCTGAGCCCGCCGGGACCGATCCGCATCGGTTTGGGCCAGCGCGATCACGCCCTGAGTCACGCCCTGAGTCACGCCCTGAGCCACCCCATCAGTCACGCTATCACTCACGCCAGCGGCCTCTGTGCTGACGCGCGTCATCGTTTGATCCAGACTGACGCTGGCGCAGCCCGAGAGCGCCAGCAGCGCCGCGGCCAATGCCACGCGGGCGGCAGTGAGGGATGTCAATCGCATCTTCATGGCTTGCCCGCGCCGTGATGCCCTGCATGAGGGTCGGCCGGGCTTGTTGACTGGTCGGGCAGGGGTTGCTTGGTCGCCTCGCGGGCATACGCACGCCAACCGCCTATGCGAAGCACCGTGTCGTTGGCTGCGCGCCAGGGCTGCACCTCCACATCTCCGTAGGCCCGGTAATTTGCAAGGGCAGACTGATAAGTCAATTGGCTAGGCAGCGTTGGCAGGCCAGTCTGGCCGGGTGCCAGTACCTGCGCCGATGCCAGCCCAGTGAAGAAAACCCATGGCAAGATAAGGCAGCTCAAAATGCGGCACGCGCGGGTGTGAACAGTCATGGACATTCTCGTTACCTGTGGGAGAGCAGATTGTCGATGGGCTGAAGTAACCCGAGTTTTTACAAGGGTGCGCCGAATGGATTTTTGTCATCATGCGATGGCCTTGGACGTATGCTTATCGCCCGGTTAGATCGGCTTGCTTCTGCCCCTTTCCTGATCAACATGCCAGCCACACAAACGCTTGACCCGGCCCGCCTGGGCCGCTATCGCCGCATTCTCTGGATGGCACTGGGGGCCAATGCGCTCATGTTTGCCATTGAAATCGGCAGCAGCCTGAGTTCGAACTCTCTTTCCTTGCTGGCCGACGCCATCGACTTTGGTGGCGATGCCCTGAACTACGGAGTCTCGCTGGCGGTGCTTGCCTCGGCCCTGCGCTGGCGGGCACGGGCAGCCCTGCTCAAAGCTTTCAGCATGATGGGCTTTGGCCTGTTCATACTGGGCAGCGCCCTTTGGGCAGCCTGGCACGGCGACACCCCCAATGCCACCACCATGAGCGTGATCGCGACTCTGGCACTGACTTGCAACCTGGCCGTCGCCTGGATGCTTTATGCCTTTAGAGAGGGCGATGCCAATATGCGCAGCGTGTGGCTGTGCTCCCGCAACGACGCCCTGGGCAACCTCGCCGTGATGCTGGCAGCGCTGGGCGTCTTCGGCACCCACAGCGCCTGGCCCGATCTCGTGGTGGCCAGCCTGATTGCAGCAGTGGCCCTGCATGGCGGCTGGTCCGTTTTACGCCAGGCGCGAAGCGAGCTGAAAACACACTAACGTCCCTGCGCGGCCTTCCACTTGGCGTACTCCGAGGGGCGCAGACCATAGCGGGCCAGAACACCCTCGTGCAGCCGACGGAGCTCTTCGATGAGCAGCGCCTTGACGCCGGCACAGTCTTGTTCCGGAACCTGCGCCATGACAGCTTGTTGAATGCAGTCGAGCGGATCACGATCCGGTTGGACAACCAGCTCATGAACAGTCTGTTTGATGAAATCGCGCCAAATCAAACGAAGCGGGTCAGGCTCTGCCAAGTCTTGCTTGATGGCCAGATACTCTTGGGTCGAGCGCTCGTAGGCCCACAGGTAGAGGTCTCGGAGCAATTCCACCCGGGTCATTTCGTACACGCCCAATGTGGCCCGGCTGTAGGCCTGTTCTGGCACGTCCAGAAAAGTCAGCGGGCACAGGTTGAGGCGAAACAGGGGCAAATTCGCGGCCAATCGGGACGTGCGCTTGTTGATGTCCGCAAATGGCTGCAGGTAAGGCAAGTGCACCATCATGAAGAAAGACTGCTCAAAAGGGTCACGAATCTGGTTGGCCTTGTGCAGCATGACGTCCAGCACACCTTCAATTTGCGGTGACGTTGACAGTGGGCGATAGACGCTTTTTCCAATATCGACGGCGTGCTGGCGTATGCGTCCCTCATCAGCAGGATTCGGGAGCAAGTTCTCGGCCAAGGCGCCATGAAGATTCATCAGCGTGTAGCGGTTGAACTCGGCACTGTCGATGTTGTCGATCAGCAGCTCAATCGCCGTCTTGTGATTCAGAATCATCTGGGTTTCGATGGCGGCCTTGCCACGTGCAACTCTGCCGTGCTCGATGAGTTCGCGCGTATCAAGACGGGAATAGGTGTTGCCCTCCAGTTGGCTCGACGCCCAGGACAGGTCGATGAGTAGCCGATTCAGGATCGCGCGGCTGTAAGTACCCGCAGGCGCATCGACATCAGCCGTTTTGCCCATCTTGTGCAAGTGACGACGCAAAGACTCGGACAAGTACCAGGTCTCGTCAGGGCGATAGGCATCCAAAAAATCGCGTTGGTAGCCCACCGGTTTGCGCAGCTGCAATGGCTGGTCGATGTAGGCCAGGATGTCCAGACTGTCGGCAGACAGGGGGATGAAGGGAGGAAAGCGGTCTGCAATGGCAGTCGGTGCCCCGCTTTCATGCGGTTGATCAGCTACAAAATAGCGACGGGCTCTGCCCTCACCCTGCGCGGTGATTTGGCCACTTTGGATCATCCCCGCGAGCTGGCGCTGTGCCGTGCGCCTGGCAGTACCAGGGTGCTGAGTCAGCAGCTCAGCAAGGCTCAATCCAGCACCGCTTGTGCGAATGCTATTGAGTAAATCAGTGGTGGATGACATTCGGAAGTGGCGCGGTTTCGAGAGGTTTTTGGCGCTATTTTGGCGCTGTTTCTAAAACTGCGCCACATCCAACAGCAAATTTGGCGCAGTTTTCAATACCCCCGCCGGCACATCTGCAACTCACCCTGCCCCCGGCGCCAGCAGGGGCTGTAGGCGGTGCGGTCACGGTGAGGGATACCGTTCATGTTGATGCGCGCCACACGGGTGTCGAAACTGCTCACACCCTGCTTGTCCAGCTGCAGGCGCAGGACCCAGCCTACGCGCTGGCGGTCGTTGTCGGTTTCCTTCATCACGAAGTTGCCCACGCTGTAGATGATGGGCTTGCCCTGGTAATGCTCGATGTCCTGCGTGACATGCGGGTGCCCGCCGATCACCGCATCGGCCCCGGCGTCGATCATGGTGCGGGCCAGCTGGCGTTGGCGGGCATTGGCAACCGGCTCGTTTTCCCAGCCCCAGTGCATGACCGGTATCACCAGGTCGGCCCCCAACACCGTGCGCGCCTTTTTGATGTCTGCCACCACTTGCTCGTCCTCACTCCAGGCCACGCCGGGGGCGTTGTGGTCGGCCTCAAAGCTGCGGGGCATGAATTCGTTGTAGCCCAGCAGGGCAACGCGCAGCCCCTTGCGTTCGACGATCCATGGCGTGTGGGCTTCAGACAGATTGTGGCCACCGCCAAACTGGCCCAGCCTGGCACCCTTCAGCAGGTCCAGCATCTGGGCAAACGCCTGCCGCCCAAAATCACCCGAGTGGTTGTTGGCCAGCGCCACCGCATCAAAGTGCCGCTTGATGACCGGCAAGGTGCGTGGGTGTGCCCGAAAGGTGAAGTTCTTGTGCCCGGCCGAACCTGCGGTGGCCACCACGCACTCAAGGTTGCCAATGCGGATGTCGGCAGCCGCAAACACCGATGCAAAGTGGGCATAGGGGTCGGCACCACGGCGAATCATGTCCCCGGCCGCATCGTCCAGCACCATATCGCCAGCGAAGACCAGGCTCACAGGGCCGATGGCTTCATCAGGTTGGGCACAAGCCAGAGGCACAGACACGGCCAGCAGCAGGCCAGCCCACCAGCGCCGCAAATACGCGCTCATGGTGCCAAGCCCTCCAGCGTGCAACGGTATTGCAGCTCGCGCTCCACAGGGCCGGCATACAGGCGCTGATCACCCGTCAGCGCATAGGGCATTGGCGTGAGCCTGAAGGGCGGCAAATAGGTGGCTTGCTGGATCAGCACTGGCTGACGCGGGGTTTCGAGGTAGGCATACAGCTTGATGTAGTCGAGCCGCTGCGCATCACCCACCATCACAGCCTTGAAGCGAAAACGCCCACCGATATCCACCGAAGGCACCGGGTAAGGGTCTGCTTCGGGACGGGCCTCGATGACATGCGTGGTGCCAGCGTAGGCGACCTCGCAGCGCAACAGCGGTGCCGCCGTGGCCGAATGACTCAGCAGCAATGCCGCCATCAGGCCAGTGGCCAGGAGCTCAGGAAATGGGGTTTTCACCGCGCAGATTCTGCACGATCAGTCTTCGTCAGCCAGCGCCAACATCACATCCAGCAACACGTTGGCGCCCTGGCACAAATCGGCTGGCTCGGTGTGCTCGCGCGGGTTGTGACTGATGCCCTGGATGCTGGGCACAAAGATCATGGCCGATGGGCATAGGCGGGCCATCATTTGCGCATCGTGGCCAGCGCCCGAGGTCATGCGCCGCTGTGGCAAGCCACGCGCATGGGCTGCGGCCTCGATATGGCGCACCAGCCGCTCGTCAAACTGCACCGGCGCAAAGCGGGCCAGGCGACGGGTCTGGATATCCACACCCTGCTCGCTGGTTAGTTGGACCAAAAAGGTAGCCAGTTCATCTTCGGCTTGCTGCAGCGTGGCGTCATGGGTGTTGCGCAGGTCCACGGTCAGCATGGCACGCGCGGCAATCACATTGATCAAGTTGGGATGCAGCTGGGTCACGCCCACAGTGCCCACCTGGCTGCCGCCCAAGCGCTGCGTCAACTCGCGCACAAAGACCGTGATGGCCGCCGCGCAATAGCCAGCGTCGTGACGCAGGCCCATGGGCGTGGTACCAGCGTGGTTGGACTGGCCGGTGATGGTGATTTCTTGCCACGAGATCCCTTGCAGGTCGTGCACGGCACCGATGGTCAGGCCCTCGGCCTCCAGCACGGGGCCCTGCTCGATGTGCAGTTCAATAAAGGCGTGGGGTCGGATGGCTCCGCAGTCCATGTCGCCGGCGTAGCCTATGCGCTGCAGTTCGTCACCCAGGCGCAGGCCATCGGTGCTCAAGGTGTCGAGCGCCTGCTGCAACGGGTAGCCGCCAGCGTAAACCAGCGATCCCATCATGTCGGGCATGAAGCGCACGCCCTCTTCGTTGGTGAAGGCGGCCACCACCAGGGGCCGCCGGGTGCGGATGTGGCGATCGTTCAGCCAGCGCACCACTTCCAGCCCCGCCATCACGCCGTAGTTGCCATCGAAGCGGCCACCTGTGGCCACGGTGTCGATGTGCGAGCCCGTCATGACCGGCGGTGCATCGCTGGTGCCAGGGCGGATGCCGAAAATGTTGCCAATCTGGTCGATGCGCACCGTCAGACCCAAGTCTTGCATCCACGCCACCAGCTGATCGCGGCCAGCCCGGTCGGCATCGGTCAGTGCGATACGGCAGACCCCGCCCTGCTCGGTGGCACCTATGCTGGCATGCGCATCCAGCCGCGACATCAATTGCGCCTGATCGATGCCACTGTGCGCCAGCCAAAGTCGCTGCCGGGCCAGCACCTCGTCGGCGCTGTGTCCGGTAATCGTCTGATACAGGCCGGGGGCGGTAGCACCCTCGGTGCTGATCAGCAGCACGCGTGATGTGGCATCAAGCCCGGCCGTGGCCGCTTCATCAGGCACTGCCATGAGTTGCACCAGTGCGGCCAGGCCGGCGGCGCCAGACTCGCCGCTAAGCACCGGCAGGTCGCCCGCCGCACCTTCGGCCAGGGTGCGCATGGCCTGCTCGGCCTGGGGGTCCGACACCGTCATGAACACATCCACAGCCGGCTGCAAAAAACGCCAGGCCAGGGGCGAGGTCTCGCCACAGGCCAGGCCGGCCATCACCGAATCGACAGACCCGGTGGCGCGGTCGGCATGGCCACTGCGAGCGCTTTGCAGCAAACAGTCGGCCTGTTCAGGCTCCACCACAACAAAGCGTGGGCGGTGTGCGCCGTAGCGCTCCCAAAAATGGCTGACCACACCGGCGGCCAGCCCGCCCACGCCGCCTTGCAAAAACACATGGGTATAGGGGCAAGGAGCGTCGGCGGGTACGTGGTCGAGTGCTTCATCGGCCAGAATGCCGTAGCCCTGCATCACGTCGCGCGGAACCGCCTCGTAACCCTCGTAGGAGGTGTCCGACACCACCTGCCAGCCGTTCTCATGGGCCAGGCGGGCAGCCTCCTGCACCGATTCGTCGTAGTTGCCGGCAATGCGCACGATCTCAGCGCCAAATGCAGCAATCGGCGCCTCACGTTCGGGGCTGACGTGGGCATGCAGCACGATGACGCAGCGGCAACCCACGCTTTGCGCGGCAGCAGCCAGGGCGCGGCCGTGGTTGCCGTCAGTGGCGCTGATGACCACCCAGTCTTTCAGTGCCTGAGCATGGTGACCGGCAAACAGATCAGCGGCCGTCCAGCCCTGTTCAGGCCAGCATCGCTGAATCAAACGCAGCAAAGCCACCGGCGCACCCAGCACCTTGAAACTGGCCAATGGGGAGCGCACCGACTCATCCTTCACCATCAGCTGCGCAAGGCCCAGATGCCGCGCCAGGCACGGCAAGGAACGCATCGGCGTAGGTAAATGCGACAACAGCGACCAGTGCGAAAGGCTCTGGCGGCACTCGCGGCCCTGTTCGATGTTCAGCACCGCCTTCAGCTCGGGGTCGTAGGCTAGACGTTGGGCGTGGGGGTTCAGAAACAGCATGTTAGGTCGTCGGCTCAAAAAAAGTTGCTAGCAAGACTACACCTCGGGCAGCGAAACGCACTCAGCGATTAGACCGCCGCCAGCCCGTCATTCGTTTGGTGAATAGGGCTCATCACAAATCGAAACTTCAAATTTCCTAGGGTTTACCCTAATCTTTAGGCCTCGATGACACCTCAGGTCAGCATCATGGAAACCACCGTTAACTCCATTGCCGTTCAAAATTTGGCACAGACCCACCGCGGTTCGCCGGCTCAGCGGGCGTCTGCGGCCTACCCGCGCGTGCCGGCTGTGATGATGTGGCTGGCAAGCGCCATCGCACTTGCTGTGATGGCCAGTCGCTGGATTGACCTGGAGTCCAGCGCACACCTGATACTGGTGTGGCTCCTCTTGTGGGCCATCGTGGGATCCAGCTTTTTGCTGTTGGCCGGTACCGTACAGCGCATGGCACAGCGCGCCCAGGCAGGCTGGGCCCAATGGGCACAACAACGTGCAGAGGCTGCCGATTGGGCCGTCGCCATGCGGGACCACCGCGTATCGGCCGACCTGCTGGCCCTTGACATCCATTTGTCCTCTCGCAACCTCGTGCCTGGTGCACCACAAGGCAGTCAAAGCGCCTGCCCGGGGTCGGAGCCGCTGTCTCCCG
>JBJOJH010000218.1:0-5327 GCA_046046715.1 Pseudomonadota bacterium
GGTGCATCTCGTGGCAACTGGCGTGCAGGTCCCAAGGGCCGTCGTGGTGGCGACAGGGACCGCGACCATCAGGGCGGTGGCATGCAACAGCAGGTCGCTGAGGCGCGGGTGCTGGAAGTACACGTGCCAGAAACCATCACGGTGGCCGAGTTGGCGCACAAGATGGCGGTCAAGGCCTCTGAAGTCATCAAACAGCTGATGAAGCTGGGTCAGATGGTTACCATCAACCAGCCTCTGGACCAGGACACCGCCATGATCGTGGTGGAAGAAATGGGCCACAAGGCCATCATTGCCTCTCTGGATGATCCCGAGGCCTTCACTGCCGAGGAAGTTTCCCAACAGGAAGCGGAGTCCTTGCCACGTGCACCTGTGGTCACCGTTATGGGCCACGTCGACCACGGCAAGACCTCTTTGCTCGACTACATCCGGCGTGCCAAGGTCGCCTCTGGTGAGGCCGGTGGCATTACCCAGCACATCGGTGCTTACCACGTTGAAACACCGCGCGGCATGGTGTCCTTCCTGGACACCCCGGGTCACGAGGCCTTCACGGCCATGCGTGCCCGTGGCGCCAAGGCTACAGACATCGTGATTCTGGTGGTGGCAGCCGACGACGGCGTCATGCCGCAAACCAAAGAAGCCATCAAGCACGCCAAGGCGGCCGGTGTTCCTATCGTTGTGGCGATCAACAAAATTGATAAGCCGGACGCCAACCCTGAGCGAGTGAAAAACGAGCTGGTGGTGGAAGAAGTTGTGCCTGAAGAGTTCGGCGGCGATTCACCGTTTGTGCCCGTGTCTGCCAAGACTGGTCAGGGTATCGACGAACTGCTGGAGCAAGTTCTGCTACAGGCTGAGGTGCTTGAGCTGAAGGCACCCGTGGATGCCATGGCCAAGGGCCTTGTGATTGAAGCACGTCTGGACAAAGGCCGTGGTCCTGTGGCCACAGTGCTCGTTCAGTCAGGTACTCTCAAAACCGGTGACGTCGTGTTGGGCGGTCAAACTTATGGCCGTGTACGTGCCATGCTGGATGAGAACGGCAAGCCGATCAAGGAAGCCGGCCCCTCCATCCCAGTCGAAATTCAAGGTTTGACCGAAGTGCCGCAGGCCGGCGACGAATTCATGGTCATGGCCGATGAGCGCCGCGCCCGTGAAATCGCCACGTACCGTGCCGGCAAGTTCCGCAACACCAAGTTGGCCAAACAGCAGGCTGCCAAGCTGGAGAACATGTTCTCCGACATGAGCGGCGGCGAGGTCAAAGTGCTACCCATCATCATCAAGGCCGACGTGCAAGGCTCTCAGGAAGCCTTGGCTCAGTCCTTGCTCAAGCTGTCGACTGCAGAGGTCAAGGTTCAGCTGGTGTACGCAGCCGTGGGTGCGGTCAGCGAATCCGATGTCAACCTGGCGATTGCGTCCAAGGCTGTCATCATCGGCTTCAACACCCGCGCGGATGCTGGTGCACGCAAGCTGGCCGAAGGCAACGGTGTGGACATTCGCTACTACGACATCATTTACGACGCCGTGGATGACCTGAAACTGGCCATGTCGGGCATGCTCACACCGGACAAGAAGGAAGAAGTCATCGGCACTGCCGAGATTCGTCAGATCTTCAAGGTCAGCAAGATCGGTTCGATTGCCGGCTGTATGGTCACCGCAGGTGTGGTTCGTCGCAGTGCGCGCTTGCGTTTGCTGCGCGACAACGTGGTGGTCTATACCGGCGAGCTGGAGTCTCTCAAGCGCTTCAAGGACGACGCCAAAGAAGTGCGCGAAGGCTTTGATTGCGGCTTGAACATCAAGAACTACAACGACATCCAGGAAGGTGACGTGCTGGAGTTCTTCGAGATCAAGGAAGTGGCGCGTACTCTGTAAGGAGTGCCCGAATCCATGGCTGCCAAAAAGTCAAAAATTCCGAATCGGAGTTTCAAGGTCGCCGATCAGATCCAGCGTGATCTGACGGAGCTGATCGCGCGTGAGTTGAAAGACCCACGCGTGGGCATGGTCACGATACAGGCTGTTGAGGTCACGCCGGATTACGCCCACGCCAAGGTGTTTTTCAGCGTTCTTGGCGGTGATGCCAGTGCATGCGAGGAAGGTTTGAACCAGGCCGCGGGATTTTTGCGCAATGGTCTGTTCAAACGTCTACACATCCACACTGTGCCGACTTTGCACTTTCAATTCGATCGAACCACCGAGCGTGCTGCTGACATGAATGCCTTGATTGCCCAGGCCGTCGCTTCACGTTCCAAAAACGACGACTGAGATGACACAAGCGCCGCGTGCACGGGTTGCCAGGCGCCCCGTGCATGGGGTGCTGTTGCTGGACAAGCCTTTGGGGCTGTCCAGCAATCAGGCTTTGCAAAAGGCAAAGTGGCTATTGCGCGCAGAAAAGGCTGGACACACGGGAACCTTGGACCCCTTGGCAACGGGCGTGCTGCCCTTGTGTTTTGGTGCCGCTACAAAATTTAGTCAGTTGCAGCTGGAAGCAGACAAGACCTATGAGACCACGGTACGTCTGGGTGTACGCACCAGCACAGCGGATGCGGAAGGTGACGTCATCGACATCAGACCTGTGGGCTGTACCTTGGGCCAGGTGGTGGAGGTGCTGGACCGGTTTACCGGCCAGATTGAACAGGTCCCGCCCATGCACAGTGCCTTAAAGAAGGATGGCCAGGCTTTGTACGAATATGCCCGCAGGGGCGAGGTGGTGGAACGTGAACCGCGTGCGGTGGTAATTCACGACCTGGAGTTACTGGATGTAGAGATCACTGGCGATGCGCCATTTCTGAAGCTGCGCATAGTCTGCAGCAAAGGAACTTACATACGCACGCTGGGCGAAGACATAGGTGAGGCGCTGGGTTGTGGCGGTCATTTGACGCAGCTTCGACGGATAGAGACGGGTGGCTACCAGGCAGATCAGTGCATCAGCCTCGAGGCGCTCGAAGCGATGAGCGAAAAGGATCGTCTGGCGAGGCTAGTACCGGTGGAATCGCTGCTGGCCAGTCATGTCAGGGTCACATTGGATGAGGAAGATGCAGGACGCTTTTTAAGCGGCGTGCGTCGAAGGGGGCCTTGGCCCAACGCGGCTCAAGTGGCCGTGTTTGGTGCAAGACCACCCGCATTGCTGGGGTCGGCGCACATCATGGCCGGCGAGTTGATTCCTGGGCGCTTGCTGAGCCCGATAGAAATTGCGCAGACCCTGGGTCAGGGCGCGAACAGCGAGGCCGTGGCTGCCTGATCGCCCGAACCGTTACAAGAGAAAGTGAACCATGAGCATTAAACAAATTCGTAATATCGCCATCATTGCCCACGTAGACCACGGCAAGACCACCATGGTCGACCAGTTGCTGCGCCAGTCCGGCACCTTTGCTGAACACGAAAAGGTCGTCGACACTGTGATGGACAACAACGCCATTGAAAAAGAGCGTGGCATCACGATTCTGGCCAAGAACTGCGCTGTCAGCTGGCAAGGCACCCACATCAACATCGTTGACACCCCCGGTCACGCCGATTTCGGTGGTGAAGTGGAGCGAGCACTGTCCATGGTCGATGGCGTGGTTTTGCTGATCGACGCACAGGAAGGCCCGATGCCCCAGACTCGTTTTGTGACCAAGAAGGCTCTTGCCTTGGGTCTGAAGCCGATTCTGGTCGTCAACAAGGTCGACAAACCCGGCGCTCGCCCCCAGCATGTGGTGAACGCCGCATTCGACCTCTTTGACAAACTCGGTGCAACCGACGAACAGCTGGATTTCCCAGTGGTGTACGCCTCCGGCATCAATGGCTGGACGTCCCTCGAAGAAGGCGCGCCTGGCGAGCAATGGGGCCCAGACATGTCCGCGCTGTTCAATACAGTGCTCCAACACGTTCCCTCGCAAAAAGGCGATCCGGCTGCCCCCTTGCAGCTGCAGATCTCGGCACTCGATTTCTCCACCTTTGTGGGACGTATCGGCGTAGGCCGTATCAGCCAGGGCACCATCAAGCCCAATATGGATGTCGTGGTCATGGAAGGCCCGGACGGCAAGACGGTCAAAGGTCGAGTCAATCAGGTGCTGACCTTCCAGGGCCTGGACCGCGTGCAGGCCACCGAGGCAGGTCCCGGTGAAATCGTGCTCATCAACGGCATTGCCGACATCGGCATCGGCGTGACCGTGACCGACCCCCTTAACCCCTCGCCCTTGCCCATGTTGAAGGTGGACGAGCCAACGCTGACCATGAACTTCTGCGTGAACACCAGCCCCCTGGCCGGTCGTGAAGGCAAGTACGTGACCAGCCGCCAGATCTGGGACCGACTACAAAAAGAGCTGCAACACAACGTGGCCTTGCGCGTGAATGAAACTGACGAAGAGGGCATCTTCGAGGTGATGGGCCGTGGTGAATTGCACCTGACCATCCTGTTGGAAAACATGCGCCGCGAAGGCTATGAAATGGCAGTGTCCAAGCCACGCGTGATGTTCCGCGATGTCAACGGTGAACGGCACGAGCCTATCGAGTTGGTGACGGCCGACATCGAAGAGCAGCATCAGGGTGGCGTGATGCAGGCCCTGGGCGAGCGCAAGGGTGAGCTGGTCAACATGGAACCCGATGGCCGTGGACGTGTGCGTCTGGAGTACCGCATTCCGGCCCGTGGCCTGATTGGGTTCTCCAATGAGTTCCTTAACCTGACCCGTGGTTCCGGCCTGATCAGCAACATTTTTGACAGCTACGAGCCACACAAAGGCGATATTGGCGGCCGTAAGAACGGCGTGCTGATCTCCATGGACGACGGTGAAATCTTCACCTACGCCCTGGGCAAGTTGGACGACCGCGGCCGCATGTTTGTGCGTGCAAACGATCCCGTGTACGAAGGCATGATCGTTGGCATTCATAGCCGCGACAACGATCTGGTGGTCAACGCTACACGTACCAAGCAGCTGACCAACTTCCGCGTGTCTGGCAAGGAAGATGCCGTGAAGATCACTCCACCGATCGAATTGACCCTGGAGTACGGTGTTGAGTTCATCGAGGACGACGAACTGGTCGAGATCACGCCCAAGTCGGTGCGTCTGCGCAAGCGCTATCTGAAAGAGCACGAGCGTAAGCGCGCTGGCCGCTGAGCTTGAAGATCACGCACAACCAGGCCGTTGGCCTGATGGTGATAGCCCCATTGCTGTGGTCCACAGCTGGGGCTGTCACGCGTCAACTTGAAGCTGCGCGCAGTTTTGAGGTGACCTTCTGGCGCAGCCTGTTCACAGTGTTGTCGCTGCTGCTCATCCTGCCGATGCTCCGGGGGCGGTGGGTTTTCAGGGACATGCTTCGAGCCAAGCGGGGCCTGTGGCTTTCCGGCATGTGCTGGGGGG
>JBJOJH010000219.1:0-6342 GCA_046046715.1 Pseudomonadota bacterium
GTGAGTGATGTCGAGTACCAGGGCACCTATGTGCTGCTGGGGCTGCAGAAGCCCAGCATGAGTCACCAGGCCCATGCCACCGCCGAGTGGTCGGTGATGCTGTCCGAAAGCCAGTTTGCCCAGCAGTCTTATGCCGTTGGTGACGCGGTGCAGCTGTGCTGGGCGCCCGACGCCGCACACCCCTTGTAAACCTGGTTTTATCCGTTTTTTGTTTCCCCCCATCGCTTCGCAAGAAGTTTTTTCCACCCTGAAGGAGTTCTCACCATGTCCGACTCTCTGAAAGATTCCACCCCCATCAGCGCCACCGGCGTGCAACGCCGCTCGGTGCTCAAGGGCACCGCCGGTATCCTGGCCACGGGCCTGTTCCCCGCCGTGCATGCACAAGAAAAAATTGTGCTGCGCTACCTGGGCACCGCGGTGAACCAGGACAAGGTCATCGGCGAGAAATTTGAAAAAGACACCGGCATCAAGATTCAGTACGTGGCCGTGACCACCGACGACGTCACCAAGCGCGCCGTGACCGCCCCCAACAGCTTTGATCTGATTGACACCGAATACTTCTCGCTGAAAAACATCGTTCCTACGGGCAACCTGAAGGGCATTGACACCAAGCGCATCAAGAACGCGGACAAGATCACCAGCCTGTTCACCACCGGCACGGTGGCGGGCAAGGCCGTGGGCGACCAGGGCACTGCCCCCAAGAAGGTGATCTACCTCGAAGGCGAAAAGAGCAAGGTGTTCGCCAAGTCGCCGACCCAGTTCATGTCGCTGATTCCCACCGTGTACAACGCCGACACGCTGGGCATTCGCCCCGACCTGATCAAGCGACCCATCAACAGCTGGGCCGAGTTGCTCAACCCCGAGTTCAAGGGCAAGGCGGCCATTCTGAACATTCCTTCCATCGGCATCATGGATGCGGCCATGGTGGTCGAAGCCATGGGCATCTACAAGTACCCCGACAAGGGCAACATGACCAAAAAGGAAATTGATCTGACGATCAAGACCCTGATTGAAGCCAAGAAGCAGGGCCAGTTCCGCAGTCTGTGGAAAGACTTCAACGAGTCCGTCAACCTGATGGCCTCGGGCGAGGTGGTGATCCAGTCGATGTGGAGCCCCGCCGTTACGGCCGTGCGTACCAAGGGCATCGCCTGCAACTTCCAGCCGCTGAAAGAGGGCTATCGCGCCTGGGCTGCGGGCTTTGGTTTGCCCGCCACCTTGTCGGGCCGCAAGCTCGATGGCGCCTACGAGTTCATCAACTGGTTCCTGGACGGCTGGGCCGGTGCTTACCTGAACCGCCAGGGTTACTACAGCGCCGTGCTGGACACCGCCAAGGCGAAGATGGAAGCCTACGAGTGGGCCTACTGGATGGAAGGCAAGCCCGCCGCCCAGGACATCAAGAGCCCGAACGGCGATGTGCTGGCCAAGAAAGGCGAAACCCGCGACGGCGGCAGCTACGAGTCCCGCATGGGCGGCATTGCTTGCTGGAACGCCGTGATGGACGAGAACGCCTACATGGTCCAGAAGTGGAATGAGTTCGTAGCGGCGTGATTTGGCCCCCACGCTCGTCACTGACGTGTACTCGCTGCCCCCCAAAGGGGGCCGCGTTTTGCCTTGGGGCGGCCCGGCGGCAAAACCCCGTGACGGCAATATTCGTCTGTGATTTGTACCGCCCCCTTGCAGGGGGCAACACCAGCGGTCTGGCGAAGCCAGTCCCGCGGTGTTCTGGAGGGGGCTTCGCTTCGCTTGCCATTGGTCCGGTCAGGCTGTCTTGGCTTACTTGTTTAAAAGCGGATTGATTAGCTAATTTTTATGAGCGCACCTGCAACTTCGTTAACGCCTACCGGCTCCGCCCCGGGCCGCAGTATTGCGGCCTGGTGGCAGGCTTTGCCGTTGACGGCGGTGTTTGTGTTGTTCTTTTTGGTTCCGCTGGGGCTGATCCTGATGGTCAGCTTTTGGGACTACAGCCAATACGAGCTGTTGCCGGCTTTCACCTTCAAGAATTACCTTGCGGTGTTTGAGGGCTGCGCCAGCCCGGGTGACATGTGTGTCACTTTCAAGACTTACCTTTCCACCTTCAAGTTCAGCTTTCTGGTCTGGCTGATCACCCTGGTAGTGGGCTTCACGGTGTCTTACTTTCTGGCTTTTCATGTGCGCTCGCAGGGCGTGCAAACCCTGCTCTTCGTGCTTTGTACGATTCCGTTCTGGACCTCCAACGTGATCCGCATGATTTCGTGGGTGCCGCTGTTGGGTCGCAACGGTCTGGTGAACCAGGGCCTGATCAGCATGGGGCTGGTCGACAAGCCGGTAGACTGGTTCCTGTTTTCCGATTTTTCTGTGGTGCTGGCCTTTGTGCACCTCTACACCATGTTCATGATCGTGCCCATCTTCAACTCGATGATGCGTATCGACCGCAGCTTGCTGGAGGCCGCCAGTGACGCCGGCGCCACCGCCTGGCAAACGCTGTGGAGCGTGATCGTGCCGCTGAGCCGAACGGGCATCATCATCGGCTCCATCTTCGTGATCACCATCGTGATGGGCGACTTTGTCACCATCGGCGTCATGGGCGGGCAACAGATTGCCTCGGTCGGCAAGATCATTCAGGTGCAAACCTCCTACCTACAATTCCCGCTGGCAGCGGCCAATGCCGTGATCCTGCTGGCACTGGTCTTGATGATCATCTGGGCTCTGACCCGGCTGGTCGACATCCGCAAAGAGCTATGAATCCCTCCCAACAACGCCCTGCCGCTTTTTGGCTGCTAGCTGCCTTCTTTGCGGCCTTTGTACTGTTCATGTACGGGCCCATGCTGGTGATCGTGGTGCTTAGCTTTCAAGGCCCAGAAGGTGGACTGACCTTCCCGCTGCGCGGCTTGTCGCTGCACTGGTTTTACAAGCTGGCCGAGGGCCTGGGCGTGGTCGATATCGGCGCGGCACTGTGGCGCTCGCTGGGTCTGGGCCTGGTGGTGATGGCAC
This sequence comes from Pseudomonadota bacterium, assembly GCA_046046715.1. GTDB lineage: Bacteria > Pseudomonadota > Gammaproteobacteria > Burkholderiales > Burkholderiaceae_C > JBEEJZ01. The sequence goes on from JBJOJH010000219.1 coordinate 2,971, forward strand.
TGACCGTGGTGTTTTCAGTGCTCGCCGGCCTGGCGTTTCGCAAAAAACTGGCCGGTGGCAACACCCTGTTCTTCATCGTGGTGGCCAGCCTGATCATGCCGTCCATCATTGTGTCGCTGGGCATCGGTCTGGAGTTTCGCTTGCTGGATGTGGGCATCAAGTGGCTGCTGCAAACGCTGGAGCTGCAAGACACCCTGGACAACTACGGCACGGCCCTGGGGCTGTACACCTCCGCGCTGGGTGCCCACCTGACCTGGACACTGCCCTTTGGCCTGCTGATCATGTTTGCCATCTTCAACCGCTTCAACCCAGCATACGAAGAGGCCGCCAGGGACCTGGGCGCCACACCGTGGCAGGGCTTCAGGCATGTGGTGCTGCCGCTGATCGCGCCATCGGTAGTGGGTATCGGCATGTTCGGCTTCACCCTGAGCTGGGATGAAATTGCTCGCACGTCCCAGGCTATTGGCGACGTCAACACACTGCCGCTGGAATTGCAGGGCCTGACCACCACCGTGACCACCCCCTCGATTTACGCGCTGGGCACTGTCACCATGGTGGTCTCCTTTCTGGTCATGGGCCTGGCGGTCAGCCTATCCACTCTGCTGTCCCGACGCCAACGCGCGAGGCAAGCCCCATGAGCGATTTTGTGGCACTGACCGAGAACGAGATCTACGAACGCATGGTGGCCACCATTCTGGACCACCGACTGGCACCCGGTACCAAGCTGATCGAAGAGAAGCTCGCCAGCGCTTTTGGTGTGTCGCGCACACGCATACGTCCGGTGCTGGTGCGCCTGGCCAATGAGCAGATCGTGACGCTCACGCCCAACCGGGGCGCGATGGTGGCGCAACCCACTGAAAAAGAGGCCCGCGAAGTGTTTGAGGTTCGCCGCATGATCGAGCCCACCCTGATCGCCTGCTTCATCGACCAGGCCAGTGCCGACGACATGGCAGCCCTGCACCACTGCATAGGCGCTGAAGAACAAGCCCGCAGCCGTGGCGACATGCGTCGTGCCATCCGTCTGTCGGGTGACTTTCATTTGATGATTGCGCAGGCGTCTCAGCACCAGACGCTGGGCCGCGTCCTGCGCGAGCTGGTGTCGCGCACCTCGCTCATCCTGATGACCTACAGCGACAGCCACGCCGCCGCCAAGACCGAGGCGACTTCCTGTGGCTGCCAGGAGCACAGGGCATTGCTGGATGCGATACGCCTTCGGGACAAACGCGAAAGTAGCCGCCTGATGCGTGAGCACCTCGACCGTCTGGAGTCCCAGCTTCAATTTACCCAGGAGCAGGACCACGCCCCCGACCTGCTGACCCTGTTTGGCACGCCGGATGCCCTGCATTGACCCAGTCTGAGCCCCACACCATGGCGCGCCTGCTCATCATCAACCCCAACACCTCTGCGCATGTGAGCCAGTTGTTGCAGCACCATGCCGAGCTGGCGGCAGGAACTCAGGCACAGGTACACACCACGACCGCGCGTTTTGGAGCGCCCTACATTGCATGCGAGGCCAGTTATGCGGTGGCGGGCCATGCGGTGCTGGATGCTTGGGCGACTGAAGTGACCACGCATCGCACCTTCGATGCCGTGCTGATCGGCTGCTTTGGCGACCCTGGCCTACTGGCCTTGCGCGAGGTCAGTCCAGTACCCGTCACCGGCTTGGCCGAGGCGGCTTTTGTTGAAGCCGCGGCGCGAGGCAAGTTTGCCATCGTGACGGGCGGCACGCGCTGGAAACCCATGCTGGAGCGCCTGGCCCAAAATCTGGGTTTTGATGCGCAGCTGGCCGGCATTCATACCGTGACGCAAAGTGGCGCAGAGCTGGCTCAAGACCCCGCATCGGCCAAACGCATTTTGAGCACAGCCTGTGAGCAAGCTGCCGAGCGCTGGGGTGCCAACACGGTCATTCTGGGTGGTGCTGGTCTGGCGGGCATGGCGCAGCAGATCCAGCCCGACCTGAACCTGCCGGTAATCGACAGCGTCCTAGCCGGCGTACGGCAGACACTGGCCTTGATGCAGACCCCTATTCAGCAAGGCAAGCCAGGCTTCCATTGCGACTGGCAAGGGCTGTCGGCTGAGATGAATGACTTGGCTTTGACCCAAGCCTCAGCACCGACCAGCCCCACGCCCTGAAGCCGCTGTTTGTTTACAGCGACAACTGCACGCGGGCACCCAGCGGCACCAAGCGCTTTTTAAGGCGCGTGACGGCTTTGTCCTTGCTCAGCAGCAGGGCCTGGTGACTGACGGCCAGGTCGATAAAACACTGGTCATCCGGGTCCTTGCATATCGCCGTGGCACGGGGGGCCGGTTCGTGCAGTTGGGCATGGCGGTCGAAGTGGGCCAGCACCGTGGCGGCGTCGAGCTGATAGTAGGCCAGGCGCGGCACGATGTGGGTGTAGGCCAGCACGCGCGCCAGTTCTTCACGCATGTGGGCCGTGGCCACCCACAGCAGCTGCCCCTGCTCCAGAGCAAGTCGCACCGGCTTGGCGGCGGTATCGTTGAACACAAACACATCGAGCACGATGTTGGTATCCAGCACCACGCGGGTGAGGGCAGGCGTGTCCGAGCTCATGAGACTGAAGATGTGGGTGAGCGTCAGGGGGCTGGCGTGGCCTTGGGCTTGTCCCGCGCTGCACCCTTGATCATGTCGAAGCGAAACATGCGGCATTCGATGGGGCCGTTCCACATGGGCACGCGGCGCGACTCCTTCAGCCGCATCTTGCTGGGCAGCTTCAGGTCGGGCGTCAGCACCCAGGCGGTCCAGCCCGAGAAGTTTTTCTTCCAGTGCGTGGCCAGTTGGCTGAAGAACTCGCCGCCATCTTCGGTGACTGCTTGCTCGCGGGCGCCAAAACGACCTTCGCCGCGCTCGTCTGGCCGAGCATCCACGCGGGCAATGCCGCCCACGTCGATCCGCTCGCCGTAAGGAGGGTTCAGTAGCAGCACACCGGGCACCGCGGAGGGCGGCATACGCTGCAAGGCGTCTCCGCCCCGAAACTCGACCACATCGGCAACACCCGCACGCTGGGCGTTGCGCTGGGCAAAGTCCACCATGCGGTGGGCCACGTCGCTGCCAAACACCAGCGGTGCCTGGCCGGGCGCAGGGCGCACCACGGCTTCGTCCGCCTCTTGTTTGATCTGTGCCCACACATGGCGCTGAAAGGGCAGGTATTTCTCGAAAGCAAATCGGCGCAGCGAACCGGGCGCGATATTGCAGGCGATTTGTGCGGCCTCGATCGCGATGGTGCCGCTGCCGCAGCAGGGGTCGTACAGCGGCAACAAGTCGTCGTCGCCCGAGGCCCAGCCGCTGGCGGCAATCATGGCCGCAGCCAGGGTTTCTTTGAGCGGCGCATCGCCTTTGTCTTCGCGCCAGCC
>JBJOJH010000220.1:0-3883 GCA_046046715.1 Pseudomonadota bacterium
GGATGACCTGCCAGATTTATCGGGCTACCAGGTCTATGCCTGCGGCGCGCCCATCGTTGTCGAGTCGGCCCGGTCGGCCTACACGGCAAAGGCAGGGTTGCCTGAGGATGAGTTTTACGCCGACGCTTTCACCAGCGAAGCCGACAAAGCCCCATCCTGAGACGAGACGCCTGCCACCTAGCCCCTCTTTTTCAAGCGGGGACGGCAGCGCGGTTGAACAGCTTGCGGTGCAAGCGCCGCAGTGACCACCACACCGCCAGCGCCACGGCAGGTATTGCGGCTGCGGCGGTGCTCTCGGGGCTCCAGGGCCAGCCCAGTTTGTCAGCCCCCTTGGCCAGATAGGTGATGAGACCCACGATGTAATAGGTGATTGCGGCCACCGACAGCCCCTCCACCGTCGACTGCAACTGCAGCTGCACTCCCTGACGGTCATTCATGGTGGTCAGCAAGGCCTGACTGCTTTGCTGTTGCTCGATTTCAACCCGGGTACGCAACAGATTGCTGATGCGCGAGACGCGCTCTGACAGGGCATTTTGTCGCCGCGCAGCCCACTCACAGGTGCTGCGCGCCGGCGTGAGGCGCCGATCCATGAAATCGCGGATGGTCTGCATGCCGCCCAGCCGGGTTTCATTGATGTCGGCAATGCGCCTGTCGACCAGCTCAAAGTAAGCCGCACTGGCAGAAAAGCGCGAGTGTGTGGCTGCATGCTGGCTTTCCACCTGCCCTGCCAGCCGGGTCAGACGGTCCAGCAACTCGGGCTCATCACTGCGGCTCGCACTGCGTATGGCACCTGCGAGTTCGGCCAGCTCGCGCTCTGCAAATGCCAAAACGCCGGAGGCCTCACGCGCTGCAGGCAGGCCCATCAAGGCAGTCATGCGGTAGGTCTCGATTTCCAGTAAACGCTGCACCAGGCGGCCCAGCCGGCGTGGCGTCATCTTGGCGCCTTCCACCGTTCTCCCGGCCTGCGCCCCAGCCATGGACTGGGTGCTCTCGCCATCTTCGCTCATGCCCCCCACCAGCAGAACCATGCTGGAATAACCCTGTGCACCCATCGCAAAATCGGTGTAAACCTCAGCAAAACCTCCCGCCACTGTCGAACCGATCAGCAACTCGGGATCCATGCTTTGACGGACCAGATGGGTGCTCAGGCTAGAGCCAGCAGTCAATAGCCACAAGTTGAGGCTCGCCAGGCACAAGCCCGGCAAGGCTTGCAGCCACATCTGGGGCACGGCACCAATGGCCGTTTGCGGGGTAGGTGTGCCCGCAGCTGGATTTGCCTCGTCCTCCGACAACGGTCGCATGAAGGTCCACGTCACAAACTCGGTGTGCAACTCCCAGCGTATGCGATAGCTCCCCATGTCCATGCGGATGTGGGTGGTGGCTGCGTCAGGCAACGGCAGATGGTGATTGCGCAACAAGTCGGCGACATGGGCCCGACTGGCCTCGCGTTGCGTTGCATCACACACCATCACGATGTGTGAAATGGCCAAGGGCGCCTGCATGGCCCCGGGTGGCCGTGCATGAATCTCGTTATGCAGGGCAACGCGGTTGGGATGCTGAGCGGGTTGGTGGCTGGTGTACATGGTGTCCTCGATGCCGTGGAGCCTCATTTTGTCGTACTGGCCAAGAGGCACACCACTCCAAAGACAAAAACGGCGCCCATTGGCGCCGTTTTTGTGGTTCTAAGGACGACTGTCAGTCCTCGACAAAAGCCTCTTCACGCTTGCTCTTGATCGATGGCAAGAGCACGATGATCAGCAGGATCGCTGCAGCAGCCAGCAGACTGGCGGACAGACCACGGGTCACAAACACGCTCCAGTCGCCTCGCGAGAGCAGCAGGGCGCGGCGCAGGTTCTCTTCCATCATCGGGCCCAGAATGAAGCCCAGCAAAAGGGGTGCAGGCTCGGCACCCAGCTTGATGAAGAAGTAACCGATAACCCCGAACAGCGCCACCATCCAGATATCCCAGGTGTTGTTGTTAGTCGAGTACACGCCGATCGCGCAGAACAACACGATGGCTGGGAACAACCAGCGATAAGGCACGGTCAACAGCTTGATCCACATGCCGATGAGCGGCAAGTTCAAAATCACCAGCATCAAGTTGCCGATCCACATGGAAGCAATCAGACCCCAGAACAATTCGGGGTTGCTGGTCATCACCTGAGGACCAGGTTGAATGTTGTGGATCGTCATCGCACCCACCATCAAAGCCATCACCGCATTGGGTGGAATGCCCAAGGTCAGCAGCGGAATGAAGGAGGTCTGCGAACCGGCATTGTTAGCGGCCTCAGGCGCAGCGACACCGCGAATATTGCCCTGGCCAAAAGGCACTTCACCTGGGCGCAGCTTGGTTTTCTTCTCGATGGTGTAGGCCGCGAAGGCCGACAGCAAGGCACCGCCGCCGGGCAAGATACCCAAGGCAGAACCCAGAGCCGTACCGCGCAGGACCGCAGGCACCATGTTGCGGAAATCTTCACCCGTGGGCATAAGGCCATGCACCTCACCGGTGAAGACCTCGCGGTGCTCTTCGGGCACCGACAGGTTGGAGATGATTTCGCCGTAGCCAAAGACACCCATGGCAATGACGATGAAACCTATGCCGTCGGTCAGCTCAGGGATGTCGAAGCTGAAACGGGCCACGCCGGAATTGACGTCGGTGCCCACCAGACCCAGCAGCAAGCCCAGCACGATCATGGCCACCGCCTTGATCAGGGAGCCTGAAGCCAGCACCACGGCGCCGATGAGACCCAAAATCATGAGCGAGAAATACTCGGCAGGTCCAAACTTGAAAGCCACCTCGGTCAGCGGCGCCGCAAAGGCCGCCAGGATCAGGGTGCCGACGCAACCTGCGAAAAAGGAGCCCAGACCCGCCGCTGCAAGCGCAGGACCCGCACGCCCCTTGCGCGCCATCTGGTAGCCATCGATCACTGTCACCACAGACGACGACTCACCAGGCAAATTGACCAAAATGGCCGTGGTGGAGCCACCGTACTGGGCGCCGTAGTAAATGCCAGCCAGCATGATGAGCGCGGCTACAGGGGGCAAAGCGTAGGTAGCCGGCAGCAACATGGCAATGGTGGCGACTGGGCCGATGCCGGGCAGCACGCCAATCAGGGTGCCCAAGAGGCAGCCGACAAAAGCGTAAATCAGGTTCTGGAACGTGAAGGCCACGCCAAAACCCAGGGACAGGTTGTTGATCAGATCCATCATGAAAAATTCTCCTTAACCCGTGATGAAAGCGGGCCAGACGGGAAACTGCAACTTGAGCAGAACCACGAAAGCCAGATAGCTGCCGATGGAAAGTATGGTGGCCAGAATCAGAACTTCCTTGAGTTTGAATTCGGAGCCAGCCAGACTGGCCACAATCGTCAAGGCGTAAATGCCGGCGATCATGCCCATGGCGGGAATGCCCACAGAGGGCAAACCACCCAGCATCACCCCGAACAGCACGTTGGCACCAATCACGTAAACCAGGGGCTTCCATGCCAAAGCGCCGATTTTTTGACCGTCAGGCGTATCCACCGTCAAGGCTTTGAAGGCAATCACAACGCCCAGAATCGCCAGCAAAATGCCCAGAATCAGGGGAAAGTAGCCTGGGCCCATGCGCGCACCCGTGCCTATGGAATACGAGCTGGCACCCCAGGCGAAGGCTACGCCCACCACCAGGAACATCAGTCCCGAATAAAAGTCTTTCTGACTTTTGATTTGCATCACACCGCTCCTCGGAATTAGTACAACGGTGCGAATTGTGCCCCTGTTAATCCCTCGCGAACATGTGGATTACACCTATACCGAAGCAGGACGACTGACAGCAAGGGGCGTGGGTATCAGGACAAGCCAGGGGTGGCGTTCAGCACCTCTTCCAGCACGGTCAGGCCCTCGG
>JBJOJH010000221.1:0-5111 GCA_046046715.1 Pseudomonadota bacterium
GACAAAATCACATCCGGCATGTTCGTGGGCTGCGTCATCACCCAACCAGCCGTCACCCCCCTGATCGCCGCCGCCCGCGCTGCGGGTTGCCAGACCATGACCGGCGCCCACCAGCAACGCTTTTTTGCCTTCCGGCTTGCAGCCGTTGTCGTTCATCGCGGTTACAAATCCCAAGCCGTCAAACATGTCGCCGTGCCAACTGCCATCCGGGTTGCGGCGCATGGTGTTCACTGTGTGCAAAAAGGCAGCGCGCTCAGACGTGGTCCCACACAGGTCTGCGCAGGCAAATTTGTGCGGCACAGTCACGATGATGCCGTCCACGTTTTTGGCCAGCGAAGCGCCACGTACCCAATCGGCCAGGTCTGCGGGGGCGACGTGGGCAGGCATCACAAAGGCGTTGTAGCCATGGTCGTGAAACGCCTGGGTCACACCGGCAGGGGATTTCACCTGGGCAATCGGGTCGCCCACGATGAAGTGGACGCGGGAGGCGCCGCTGAGTTGCTGGGACATGGAAGGTGTCTTTCGGGGAAGGAGGTTGGACTGCGATTGGACCGAATGGTACATAAAGGTGGAATACTATTCAACTATTGATTAAAGTTTCAATAAAATTTAGACTCTGTTGGACTGCAAACCACGTAACCCATGTCCAGAACTTCTCTTGCACTGTTTGGTGCCGGCGCTATAGGCCGCACCCACATCGACCGCATTACCCGCAGCGCCGATCTGGCGCTGGTCGGCGTTGCGGACCCCACAGACGGGGGCAAGGCACTGGCGCAAGGCTTGAACGTACCCTGGTTTGCCAGCCATTTGGATTTGCTGGACGCCATGAAGCCCCAAGGCGCTATCGTGGCAACGCCCAACGCGTTGCACATCGAGCAAGCACTCGACTGTCTGAAGCGCGGCGTGCCCGTGCTGGTCGAAAAGCCGGTGGCGGATACGGTGGCCGAGGCGCAGTTGTTGGTGGGCGCACAAGCCAGCACCGGCGTGCCGGTGCTGGTAGGGCACCACCGCCGTTACAACCCCATCAATCGCCGCGCCCAAAGGATCGTTCAGGACGGAAAACTGGGGCAATTGGTCAGTGCCAACGTCATGGCCACTTTCTTCAAGCCCCAGGCGTACTTTGATGCAGCGCCGTGGCGCACCGTGCAAGGTGGCGGGCCCATCCTGATCAACCTGATCCACGAGATCGACATGCTGCGGTTTATCTGCGGCGAGATCGTTGAGGTGCAGGCCATAGGCAGCAACGCGGTGCGCGGCTTTGCCGTGGAGGACACCGCCGCGGCGGTGTGCCGCTTTGCCAATGGCGCCTTGGGTACGTTGGTGTTGTCGGACACAGCCACATCGCCTTGGTGCTGGGACATGTGCGCAGGCGAGCAAGGCCAATACCCGCGCCAGAACGTGCAATCGCACTTCATTAGCGGTACGCATGGCTCGCTGTCCTTGCCCGATCTGGCGCTGTGGGACTACCGCGGCGAACGCAGTTGGCATGCCGAACTGACAGTGGAGCAAGCCCGCGTCCACCAGCAAGACCCCTACACGCTGCAGTTGCAACACCTTGCGGCCGTGATCGCCGGCACCGAAACACCCATTTGCAGCGCGCTGGATGGACTGCGCACTTTGCAGGCCACGCTCGCCGTGAGCGAAGCCGCCCAGACCGGGCGCGCCGTGCAGATTGCCATCGATAAAAAGGGACCGATATGAGTGGCGTCTTAGAGCGAACCCTGGGCATTCTGGAGTTGCTGTCCAAACACGGTGGCGGGCTGGAGCTGGCAGCCATTGCCGACCAGCTCAACATCCCGCGTAGCGGCACGCACCGCCTGCTGGCCGATCTGGTGAAGTGCGGTTATGTGCGCCAGACGCGCGACCATGGCGACTACATGCTCACCACCAAGCTGGTCAGCATGGGCCTCTCTTATCTGAGTAACAGCGGCATTGTGGACATTGCGCAACCGCTGCTGAACCATCTGGCCGAAGTGTCGGGTGAGCTGGCACGCCTTTCGGTGGTGGATGGCGAGCGGCTCACTTGGGTAGCCCGCGCACAAGGTGCACGCCAGGGACTGCGCTACGACCCTGACATGGGCAGCGATGCGCGCCTGTCGTGTTCGTCCTCGGGTTGGGCCTGGCTGGCCACACTAAGCGACGACGACGCCATGGCATGCCTGGTGCGCCAGGGGCTGGGCAGACCTGAAGACTTCGGTTCCAACGCGCCCACCAGTTTGCAAGCCGTCATGGCGCAAGTGCATGCCACGCGCACGCGCGGTTACAGCGTCACCATCGATACCTACTCGGCGGGCTTGAGTGCACTTTCGGCACCGGTTCGCTTTGCGAATCAACCCGCCATCGGCGTGCTGACCATCGCCGGCCCTACCGTGCGTTTGTCCGAAGAGCGCATGCAGGCGCTGGCCCCAGAGCTGGTGAGCGTGGCCCATCAGTTGGCCGCGGCCAGCAGCGCCTCGCCCTTCTTTGCCAAGACCGGCGCTAACGTGGCAGTAACGGCAGGTGCCGGCCGCACCCCAATTTATGCGCCCTGATATGACTGAGCAAACGGTGGACTGCGATCTGTTGGTGATTGGCTCCGGTGCCGGTGGCCTTTCGGCCGCGGTCACGGCTGCGCATCTGGGTTTGAAGGTCATCGTGGCCGAAAAAGAAGCGCAATACGGCGGCACTACCGCCTGGTCCGGTGGCTGGATGTGGGTGCCTCGCAATCCGTTGGCCGTAGCCGCAGGCATTGTCGAAGACATCAGTGCGCCGCTGAACTACCTGCGCCATGAACTGGGTGCCCAGTTTGACGAAGACCGCGCCCGTGCGTTTTTAAACGCCGGTCCGCAGATGGTGGAGTTCTTCCGCACCCGCACCGCGCTGCAATTTATCGACGGCAACGGTATCCCTGACTTTCATGGCAACACGCCCGATGCTTCCAAGGGCGGGCGTTCAATTTGCGCGGCGCCTTTCAATGCAAAACGCCTGGGCGCACACCTCGCTGCGCTCAAACGGCCACTGCCCGAGACCACGCTGTGGGGTATGGGCATTGCGTCGGGCGCCGAGCTGCGCCACTTCCTGAATGCCATGCGCAAACCCAGCTCGTTCTGGTACGTCACCCGGCGCGTGTTGGCCCATTGGCGGGACCTGCTGTTGCATCGGCGCGGCATGCGGCTGGTCAATGGCAATGCGTTGGTGGCGGGGCTGGCTGCATCGGCTTTTGAAAAAGGCGTGGAGATTCGCACCAACAGCCCGGCCCGAAAACTGCTGACCGAAAACGCACGCGTGGTGGGCGCTGTGCTGGGTAGCCCGCATGGTGATGTGACCGTGCGCATACGCCGCGGTGTAGTGCTGGCCTGCGGCGGTTTTCCGCACGACACCGCGCGCAAGAAAGAACTTCTGCCACATACCTTGACCGGCAATGAACACTGGTCCGCCGCTTCGCGCGGTAACACTGGTGATGGCCTGCGTCTGGGTGAGTCGGCGGGTGGTGTGGTAGGGCGCGATCTGGTGCAGGCAGCAGCCCTTGCGCCCGTATCTTTGGTGCCGCAGTCCAATGGGAGCTTTACCCACTTTCCACATTTGATTGAACGCGCCAAGCCGGGCCTGATTGCGGTCACCGCAAAGGGAGAGCGGTTTGCCAATGAGGCTGACTCGTACCACGACTTCATGCAAGGGCTCATCCGCGCCACGCCAGCGGGCCAGGTGGTGCAGGGCTGGCTTTTGTGTGACCACGCGTTTATCCGCCATTACGGTTTGGGAGCCGTTAAGCCCGCACCCATGCCGCTGGGGCCCCTGCTGGCCAATGGCTACCTGCAACGCGGCAGCACTTTGTCCGAACTGGCCGCTGCCTGCGGCATCAACGCGCAAGGGCTGGAGTCCACTGTGCAGCGCTACAACCGCATGGCCTTAGAGGGTGTCGATGCCGACTTCGGCAAAGGCCAGACACCCTACAACCGCATTCAGGGTGACGCCGCCAAAACCGAAAGCCTGGGCCTGCAAAACCCCTGCATGGCGCCCCTTGCACGCGGCCCTTTTTATGCCGTTCAAGTGGTTGCCGGCAGTTTGGGTACCTTCGCCGGTTTGCGGGTGAACGCACATGCGCAAGTACTAGACGCACAGGGCGATGCCATTGGGGGCCTGTATGCCGGTGGCAATGACATGAACAGCATGATGGGTGGCAACTACCCCAGCGGCGGCATCACGCTGGGGCCCGCCATGACCTTCGGCTACATCGCCGCCCACCATGCGGCGGGTCAAGCAATCTGAACCCTACTCCTCTTATTTTTGAAACGAAAGAACCCTATGTATTACGAACTCGCCACCATGACACTGCCCTTCGGTACCGCCGGTCAGGCCGCCGCCAATGTGCAAGCCTATGCCGCATCACCGGATGCAAAAGGTGAATTGCTAGGCTGCTGGTTTACCGACATCGGCGTGCTCAACCAGATGATCGTTCTGCGCGGCTTTGCCGATCTGGCTTCACTGGAAGCAGAGCGTGCCCGGACCCAACAAAGCGCCAGCCCGTTTGGCTGCGGAGAGATTTTTCAGACGCTGGAGCAGCACAGCTACAAAGGCTTTCCATGGATGAAGCCGGTACGCCCGAGCAGCGAGAGTGGCATCACCGGCCCGGTGTACGAAATCCGTACCTACGGCATCAAGACCGGCGGTGTGCAGCCCACGATTGACCTGTGGGAGCAATACATTCCGCCGCGCGAAAAGCTGTCGCCCTGTGTGGTGGCCATGGTGGCACTGGACGGACCTCTGCGCTTTACCAACATCTGGGCCTATGACAGCCTCAATGCCCGCAGCCAAATCCGGGGCGAAGCCGTGGCCCAAGGCATCTGGCCACCTAAGGGCGGCCCGGCCCACCTCACGACGAACATGGTCTCGACCATCGCCATGCCAACAGCGGTGTCGCCACTGAAATAAAACACTTCCCCTGTAGGTCGGCGGCTTCAGCCCCGACATGATTTCAGGTCTGCACAAATTGTCGTAGCTGAAGCTAGCGACCTACAAAACAAGAACCATGAGACAACGCACCTACTCACTCGCTTACCTCGGCTCACACCGCTGCACGCCCGCAGAGGCGCTCGCTGTCGCCGCGCAAACAGGTTACAGCTTTGTGGGCC
>JBJOJH010000222.1:0-4663 GCA_046046715.1 Pseudomonadota bacterium
GCCAGTGAGTCTGTGCTGCGCGGCATCCGTGGCCAGGACATCGCCATGATCTTTCAGGAGCCCATGACGGCCCTGAATCCGCTTTTCACCGTGGGCGAGCAAATCGCCGAGGTGGTTCAGCTCAAGCAGGGTTTGGCGCGCGCTCAGGCTGGCGCAGCGGCTGTTCAGTTGCTGGCAGATACCGGCATCACCGAGCCGCAACGCCGTGCAGGCGCCTATCCGCATCAGCTGTCTGGGGGGCAGCGTCAACGCGTGATGATTGCCATGGCCTTGGCCGGCAAGCCGCGACTCCTGCTCGCCGACGAGCCGACGACGGCTCTGGATGTGACGGTTCGAACACAAATCCTGGATCTGCTGTCTGGCCTACAGGCGGAGCATGGCATGTCGGTGCTGCTGATCACGCACGATTTGAACCTGGTTCGGCGCTTTGCTGACCGTGTCCTGGTGATGGAGGAGGGCGCGGTGGTGGAGCACGGCGTGGTTGCAGATGTCTTTGAGCGACCGCAGCATGCCTACACGCGGCGCTTGCTGGACAGCAAGCCAGTTCGTTCAGAGCTGCTGGCCGGGGAACAACAGCAAGTACGTGGCGAGGTGAGTCCGGCCTCTGACGTTGGCAGCCAAATAAAGCCACCAGAGCAACTGACGGCGGTAGACGTAGGCGTCAAATACGAGATACGCAGGCCGGGATGGCGGGGGTGGTTCTCCCGAGGCGAATTTATTGCCGTGAAAGACGCCTCGTTCCGGTTGATGTCCGGGCAAACCTTGGGCGTGGTCGGCGAGTCCGGCTCGGGCAAGTCCAGCCTGGCGCTGGCGGTTTTGGGTCTGATCGCATCGTCTGGTGACCTACGTGTAAAGGGGCAGGCCTGGCAACGCCAGACAACAGCTGATCGCCTGCTCAGACGCCAGATTCAAGTGGTCTTCCAGGACCCGTACTCTTCACTGTCACCGCGTATGACTGTGGAGGAAGTCGTGGGAGAGGGATTGAGAGTCCACGCACCTGAGCTGTCGGTTCGTGAGCGCCAAGCCCGTGTGGCCTCAGCTCTGGAGCAGGTCGATTTGTCGCTTGAACGGTACCCAGGCATCCTGAACCGCTATCCCCATGAATTTTCAGGAGGCCAACGTCAACGCCTGGCTATTGCCAGAGCGCTCATCGTGAAGCCTCAAATTCTGGTGCTGGATGAGCCCACCAGTGCGCTGGATGTGACGATACAGAAGCAAGTCTTGTCCTTGTTGGCTCGCTTGCAACGCGAGACCGGTCTGGCTTATCTTCTGATCACGCATGATCTGGAGGTCATCCAGGCCATGGCGCATCAGGTTCTGGTCATGAGTGAGGGGCAGGTGGTGGAGTCGGGTGCAGTCAACCAGGTGTTTGAGTCGCCGCGCCACCCCTACACACGACGCCTGTTCAGCGCATCCCTGGGGCACACCTGAACCGCGTAAAGCGTTCAAAATCAAGCGCTTTCTTTGATTTTTCAGATACAATCCCTGCTTCACGACCAAACGGGCGGGTTCACACCGCCCGTTTTTTTTGGTCGATTGTTTTTTGTTATCTGATCTTCATATTCACTTGGCTTTTCAAGACATAGTTCAACAAACGGTGACCGGCCTGGGCTACGACCTCGTCGAGGTGCAGCGATCAGCTGGCGGTCTGCTACGCATCACGATAGACCTGCCTTGGGATCCGGCTGCGGTGTTGCCAGCCGGCGTTGAGCAGTTTGTCACCGTCGAGGACTGCGAGAAAGTCACTCGGCAACTTCAGTTTGCGCTGGAGGTGGATGGAGTTGAATACAAGCGCCTGGAAGTATCTTCCCCAGGCATCGATCGCCCTTTGCGGCATGAAAAAGATTTTGAGCGTTTTGTGGGGCAGGTGGTCGACCTCACCCTCAAGGCCCCCATGGGGCAGGCAGCTGCTGGTCAAGTCAGTGCCAATCGTAAAAAATTCCGTGGCACGCTGGAGCGCACCCATGACGCCAGTGGTGTTGCGGGTTGGCAAATCGTCTGGAGCGATGAGCCGCCGGTCAAACCAGGCCAAAGAATCAGTAAAAAGAGAGTGCCTGCACCGCTGCAGGCTTTGGGTTTTGCCCTGGATGAGTTGCGTGAGGCGCGTCTGGCGCCCATCGTCAGCTTCAAGGGGCGCGCAGCTTCGGGCGTAACGTCCACAACAGATTGAATAGGAGAGTCTAGGCATGAATCGCGAAATGTTGATGCTGGTAGAGGCCATTTCACGTGAAAAGAGCGTGGAGCGTGATGTGGTGTTCGGTGCCGTGGAAGCTGCGTTGGCGCAGGCAACCAAGAAGTTGTACTCGGGCGAGGTGGACATCCGGGTGTCGGTAGATCGCGACAGCGGCAAATACGAGACCTTCCGTCGCTGGCACGTCGTGCCTGATGAGGCTGGCTTGCAGTTGCCTGAGCAGGAAATTCTGCTGTTCGAAGCCAAAGAGCAGATTCCTGACATCGAGGTCGACGAGTACATCGAGGAATCCGTGGAGTCGGTGCCGATCGGGCGCATTGGTGCCATGGCTGCCAAGCAGGTCATCCTGCAGAAGATTCGTGACGCCGAGCGCGAGATGCTGCTCAATGACTTCATGTCTCGTGGCGACAAGATATTTGTGGGTACCGTCAAGCGCATGGACAAGGGCGACATCATTGTCGAGAGCGGTCGTGTTGAAGGACGCTTGCGCCGTGGCGAGATGATCCCGAAGGAAAACCTGCGTTCAGGTGACCGCGTACGGGCCATGATCATGGAAGTGGATCTCACCCTGCGTGGCGCGCCCATCCTGCTGTCGCGCTCTGCGCCCGAGTTCATGATTGAGCTCTTCCGCAACGAAGTGCCTGAAATCGAGCAGGGCCTGCTCGAGATCAAGTCGTGCGCCCGTGATCCGGGTTCGCGTGCCAAGATCGCCGTGCTGTCACATGACAAGCGCATCGATCCCATCGGCACCTGCGTAGGTGTACGCGGCACTCGCGTCAACGGTGTGACCAATGAGCTGGCCGGCGAGCGAGTGGACATCGTGCTGTGGAGCGAGGACCCCGCCCAGTTTGTGATTGGTGCCCTGGCACCGGCCAATGTGTCCAGCATCGTGGTGGATGAAGAGCGTCATGCCATGGATGTGGTGGTGGACGAAGAGAACCTGGCGATCGCCATCGGGCGCGGTGGTCAAAACGTGCGTCTTGCTTCTGACCTGACGGGCTGGAAGATCAACATCATGGACGCGGCAGAATCTGCTCAAAAGCAGGCCAGCGAAACCGATGTGGGTCGCCGCTTGTTCATGGAAAAGCTCGATGTGGACGAGGAAATCGCCGACATCCTCATTTCTGAAGGTTTCACCAGCCTTGAAGAAGTGGCTTATGTGCCTCTGCAGGAAATGCTGGAAATCGAAGCCTTTGACGAGGACACGGTCAATGAGCTGCGCACACGCGCCAAAGATGCCTTGTTGATGATGGAAATCGCTCACGAGGAAAGCGTCGAGGAAGTGTCCCAGGATCTGCGCGATCTGGCTGGCCTGACGCCTGAGCTGATCGGCAAGTTGGCAGACGCTGGCGTGCATGCACTTGACGATCTGGCCGACCTGGCCGTGGATGAACTCACCGAAATTACTGGCCAGTCTGCGGACGATGCCAAGACCCTGATCATGAAGGCGCGCGAACACTGGTTTACCGGTGATGCCGCTTCTCAAGAGTAACGGTCATGAAAGGTTACAAAAATTATGATCAGTACGACCGTTGCCGAGTTTGCTTCCGAGCTTAAAAAATCTACCGACACCCTGCTTGAGCAGCTGAAATCGGCGGGTGTTACCAAATCTGATGGCTCGGACCGCCTGTCCGACGCCGATAAGCACCAGTTGCTGAATTACCTGCAGGCCAGCCATGGCACTGCGGGACAAGATCGCAAAAAGATCACTTTGGTCAAGAAGTCGACCACAGAGATCAAGCAGGCCGATGCCTCGGGCAAGGCACGCACCATCCAGGTGGAAGTGCGTAAAAAGCGTACCTTCATTCGTCGTGAAGATGGTTCAGACCAGGTATCAGAACCTTCTGCGTCTGACATGCAAGGTGCTGCCAGTGCAGCCCAGGAAACTGCAGAGCTGGAGCGCCGGGAAGAAGAGGCCCGCCGCCAGGCTGAACTGATCCGCGCACAGGAACAAGCCTTGCTCGAACAGACACGCCAGCGTGAAGAGCAGGAGTCCCAGGCCCGAGCTGCAGCCGAGCGCGAGGCCGCGCAGGCAGCAGAGCAGGCACGACTGGCTGCTTTGGCTCAGGAAAAAGCCAGACTGGCCTCCCAGGCGACAAACGCCGAGCCATCGACTTCAGCTGCTGATGCTGCTGCATCTATAGCGAAGGAAGAAGAGCGCGCCAAGGCGCAGGCCCAGTCCCAGGCTGATGCCCGGGCCGCAGCCGCTGCAGACTCAAAAGCCCGTGCTGCAGAGGAAGCCGCCCGTGCCGCTGATTTGAGCGAGCGCCGTCGCAAGGCTGAGGCCGAAGCTGCTGCCATTCGGCAGATGATGTCGGCTCCAGCGCGCAAGATTCAACCGGCCAAGAAACCGGAAGAACCCGCCAAGACAGCTGCTGATGCGGCCAAAGCGGGCGTCAAAGGAACTCTGCACAAGCCCGCGCCTGGTGCGCCTAAGACTGGTGCTGCTGGAGCCCCCGCTGCGCCGGGTAC
>JBJOJH010000223.1:0-3319 GCA_046046715.1 Pseudomonadota bacterium
TGTCGCCGTGAATCACCTCGGCGATCCAGCAGTTGCAGCGGCCTACACCACCCGGACTGGCATTGCCAGTTTCGAGTGGAACGTGGCCGATGCCGATGCCTGCGCGCGAGGTGTGCAACAAGTGCAGGCTGAGCTGGGCCCGGTAGAGGTGCTGGTCAACAATGCCGGCATCACCCGCGACGCCATGCTGCACCACATGAGCGCAATCCAATGGCGCGAGGTGATCGACGTCAATCTGGGTAGCTGCTTCAACATGTGCAGTGCGGTCATAGCTGGCATGCGTGAGCGTCGCTTTGGCCGCATCATCAACATGAGCTCGGTCAATGCGCTGTCGGGACAGGCGGGCCAGACCAACTACGCGGCCAGCAAGGCGGGGATCATTGGTTTTACCAAGTCGCTGGCGCTGGAAGGCGCCTCGCGCAACATCACGGTCAACGCTGTGGCGCCCGGCTACACCGACACCGGCATGGTCCGGGCTGTACCACCAGAGGTAATGGCCGGCATCATCAAGTCAGTGCCGGCAGCCCGACTCGCCAACCCATCTGAAATTGCCCGTGGCGTCGTCTTTCTGGCGGCTGACGAGGCTGGTTTCATCAATGGCATCACACTGTCCATCAACGGCGGCAAGTACATGCCCTAGTCAGGCCCTGGTCCGGGCAACGCTCGGCCTTGTCTTTTCGCATGGGCCCCACGGATCGAACAGAAGACCATAGACCGGTGGGCGAAACACCTCGCTGGAGATGCTTCGGGACCCGCAAAGTTTGGAAAGGACACATGCATGAAACAAGTATTGAAAGTCTCGGCTTGGGTAATGGCGGCAGCACTGTCGCTCGGCGCGACGGGGGCCATGGCAGCCAGCGGCTACAGGGTCACCAAGGCTCAGGAAGCGCAAATCAAGATCGGTATGAGCACGGACGACGTGCGCCTCGCACTGGGAAAGCCAGCCCGCATCTACAAGTACCGCAACGAAGTCGGCCCGACCTGGACCTATGAAGTGGTGGGTGCCAACAACGCCACCGTCTACGAAGTCGATTTTGGCAAGGACAGCAAGGTTCTCAAGGTCAACGAGCGCGAGCGCCGGGATGTCGAGTCCGTCGAAGAGGTGGGAGCGGACTGATGGTCTGAGTCACACCCCTGTGGCTTGCAGTCGAGCGCTTGACTGTGAGCAAACCCATGAAAAAAGCCCCTCGCGGGGCTTTTTTCATGGAGCGAGGAACAATCAGCTCTTCTTTTCGCAAGCCTTGTCTTTTTCGTTTTCTTTTTTGCTGCAGTCAACTTTCTTGTCGTCCATTTTGCCGCCAGCGTGGCTACCAGCAAAAGAAGGAGCAGACACCAGCATGAATGCGGAGACGATAGCGGTCAGCATATATTTCATAGAAACACCTCATGGGTAAGCGGGTTGACGGAATGTGGAGAATGCCAACTGGCGCTGTCTCTCACGGCCGCATCCTAGCAACCTTGCATAAACCCACCCCCAACATGGACAAAAACAGCAGAGACCAGGTACCCCGAAGTCGGGTTTCTGCTGGTGCGATCGGCAACACGGGCAACGCCCTGGGCATCGTGTGGGCCGTTTGCATGGCCACCCTGGCAACAGATGCCCAGGCACAAGCACGCTATCGCCCAGACAACGCGGCAGTCATGCTTGCATCGTCCGTTCATGTCCAGAGCGGGAAAGATGGCGCACTGCGGGCACTGGACCAAGCTTGGCGTGCCCAGCCCACGAATTTGGACGCATCGCTCGCCTATGCCAGGGCGGTTTTTATCACCGGCCTCACGGAGGGTGACCTTAGATGGTTTGGATCCGCTAAAGCTGCATTGACGCCGTGGTGGCTCGCCAAGGAATTGCCCGCCGACGCCTACTTTTTGCGCGGCCTTATCAAGCAGGGCTTTCATGATTTCGGCGCGGGGCTACAGGACATCAATGCAGCCATAGCGCTCGAGCCCGGGCGGCCCGAATTCTGGTCTTGGCGCTTTGCGCTGCATTTGCTCCTTGCCGACATGACCGCAGCACAGCAGGACGCCCAGGAAATGGCCCGCCTGTTTGGGGAGCAGGAGGCCAGCGTGTACCGCGCCATCCTGCTTTACCGGGGTGGACAAGCGAAGGCAGCCATCACATCTCTGGAAGGCCTGATAACCGCCGCCGACTTTCAAGGCGCCTCGTCGCAAGAGTGGCTGGGTTTTCACCTGGGCGAGGCCTACCGGGTGGCAGGGCAAGCAGAACAGGCCATCACCCTCTGGAAAAAGCAATTACAAACCAGTCCGCGCTCCCATCTGCTGCGCTTGTCACTGGCCGATGTGCTCAACCAGCAGGGTCGCCACCGTGAGGCCAGACAAATCGCCACCATGAGTGGCCCCATCGACTCGATCACGGATGCGCTGTTGATGCAAGCCTTGCTAGCCAGCCGGGGGCTCAAAGACGGCGACGAAGTTCGCCTAGCGAGCCTGTTTGAGGCGCGAATGAAGTCGCAGGCGCTGCGCCAGGAGTCACTGATTGAAAGGCCCAAGCTCGTGTACCTGATCAGCTACGGTAAAGATCTGACTGCGGGCTTGGCCTTGTCGATCGAAAACTGGAAGCTACAAAAGGAACCTGCAGACGCTGTGCTGTTCGCCCAGGCCGCACTTGCCCTGCAGCAACCGCGGGCCGCTGAACCCGTTGTGGCCTGGGCCGAGACAACGCGATACACCGACCCGCAACTAGCGCCGCTGCTGGCTCAACTCAAGGCGCATCCGCGCTGGTCGGGGGGCACTCAATGATCGGCTCGCGGTTGTATTGGACACTTTGCCGATGGGCATGGGCCTCGATATTTCTGCTCATGGCGGATGGGGCCCTGGCCCATTCCAGCAGCAACAGCTATTTGACACTGAGCACGCAAGATCAAGACCTGATGCTTCGCGCTGATATCAACCTGCGCGATATCGACCTGATTTTTGACCTCGACGAAGACCGCGACGGCCAAGTGACCTGGGGCGAGACTCACGCCCGGGCCAGTGAACTCGATACATGGCTGCGCCAGGGCATTGCACTGAGCGAGTCCGGCCAGGCGTGCACGCTGGGCCTACTGGACCTGCAAGCCAGCCAGCACGCCGACGGTACCTACCTGAGCGCCCAGTGGCCTGTAGTCTGTCCGGGCCTGATGGCAGTGTCAGACCTGCGCCTGAAACTGCGTTATGGCCTGATCTTCGAGCAAGACGCCTTACATCGTGGCCTGCTCAAAGTCGATTTACCCAACTTCCAGAGCAGCGCCATCTTGAGCCCAGAGCGCCCAGAGATCCAAGTTGCCCAATCTGACAACAGCGCTTTGCGGGTGTTCGGGCG
>JBJOJH010000224.1:0-3622 GCA_046046715.1 Pseudomonadota bacterium
GGTATCGCTGGAAGACGAAAATTTTTCTACCCACTGCACCGGGAAAGCAAAAGCTTCCTGGGTGTCGGCGGGCGTTGTGGGCAATTGCTCGAGCAATTCCAGCAGGCTGGGGCCCTGATAGCCGCACCAGCCGGGGTTGGCAGTGACCACGTTGTCGCCTTTCAGGGCGGACATGGGCACAGTTGCCGTGACCCGAATGCCGGCGTCCGCGGCAAATCGCGCCAAGGCGCCCTGGATGTTGGCAAAAGCCAGTGCAGGGTCAGACACGGCGTCGAGCTTGTTGACGGCAAACACCACGGAGGGCACGCGCAGCAGATTGACCAGTAGCGAATGGCGGCGGGTTTGAGCTAGCAACTCCAGTGCCGGGTCTTGCCACTGCAATTTGGTGGCATCGACCAGCACCACAGCCGCGTCGGCGCTGCTGGCCGCAGTCACCATGTTGCGGGTGTACTGCTCGTGGCCCGGTGCGTCACCAATGATGAATTTGCGGGCCGCAGTGTTGAAGTAACGGTAGGCCACGTCGATGGTGATGCCTTGCTCGCGCTCGGCGCTCAGACCATCGGTGAACATGGCGAGGTCGGCTTCACCACTTTTGGAAACACTGGCCAGCTGATCTTGTAATACCGAGCGGCTGTCCACCAGCAGTCGGCCGATCAGCGTGCTTTTGCCGTCGTCTACCGACCCGCAGGTGATGAACTTCAGGGCGCCTGCCACGGCTTCAGACTCGATTGCCACTACTTGTTCCTTGCTCATCAGAAATACCCATCTTTCTTGCGCTTCTCCATGGAAGCCTCTGAAGTCTTGTCGTCCATGCGGGTGGCGCCACGTTCACTCACGTCTGCCGCCAATGTCTCCAGCACGATATCGCCCGCAGTGGCCGCCAGGCTCTCGACGGGGCAGGTGCAGGTGATGTCGCCCACGGTTCTGAAACGCACGTCGCGCGACTCGGCAACTTCGCCCTCACGCAAGGGCGTGAGGGCGGTGACCGGCACCAGCAGGCCTTTGCGCTCGACCACGCTGCGCTTGTGGGTGTAGTAGAGCGATGGCAGTTCGATTTGCTCGCGTTCGATGTACTGCCACACGTCCAGTTCCGTCCAGTTGGAAATCGGGAACACACGGAAGTGCTCGCCCGGCTGAAGGCGCGTGTTGAACAGGGCCCAGAGCTCGGGGCGCTGGGCCTTGGGCTGCCATTGGCCAAAGCTGTCGCGGTGCGAAAAGATGCGCTCTTTGGCACGAGCCTTTTCTTCATCGCGCCGTGCGCCGCCAATCAGGGCATCAAACCGGAATTCGTCGATGGCCTCCAGCAAGGTGACCGACTGGTGCACGTTGCGCGATTCGCCAGGGTGTGCCAGGCGCACGGTGCCACGCGCCATGGAATCTTCCACGCTGCGCACAATCAGCTCTGCCTGCAGTTCCTTGGCTCGCTGATCACGGAAATCGGTCACTTCATGGAAGTTGTGGCCGGTGTCGATCATCAGCAGTGGGTAGGGAATGCGGCCAATACCAAAGGCCTTTTCGGCACACTTCAAGAGGACCAGCGAATCTTTGCCGCCCGAAAACAGCAGGGTGGGGCGCTCGAACGCAGCTGCAACTTCGCGCAGAATGAAAATGGTTTCTTCTTCCAGCGCATCCAGGTGCTGGTTACTTAAGTGATTCATAGGGGTCTTGAGAGATGAAAACTCGGCGCGGGCGTTCATGCCTTAGCCTCTTCGCTTGAGGGCGTGTCTTTTGCGTGCAGCCCGCATTCTTTTGCAGACTCATTTTCCCACCACCAACGCCCGGCCCGAAAATCTTCACCCAGGCTGATGGCACGTGTACACGGCGCACAGCCTATGCTGGGGAAAAACTGGTCGTGCAACGGGTTGTAGGCCACGTGGTTCACGCTGATGTAGTGCCAGACATCGCCCCAGGTCCAGTTGGCCAGCGGGTTGTACTTGACGCGAGCGGCGTCGCTGCTGTCGGCTAAAGGCACGTCGGCACGAGCGCCGGATTGTTCGCGCCTCAAACCGGTAATCCAGGCGGTTTTGCCATCCAGCGCGCGCGCCAAAGGCTCCATCTTGCGGATATTGCAGCAGGCCTTGCGCAGCTTGATGCTCTTGTACATGGCCTCATTTCCTTCAAGCGCCACAAACTGGAGCACCGACTCTTGAACCGGGTGGTAGACCGAGACAGGTGCACGCGAGTCGGCCTTGAGCTGGTCCAGCAAAGCCAGGGTCTCCGCATGCAGCGCGCCGGTTTCCAGCACAAAGATGCCGATGTCAAGTTGCAAGCTGTTGATGAGGTGGCTCACCACCATGTCCTCTGCGCCCAGGCTCGAGGCCTGTGTGATGCAGCCGGCGCCATGAGATTGCAAGGCAAGCTTCAGCAGCTCGGTGCTTTCTTGCACCTTCGCATCGAAGTCTGCCGAGGCACGGGCGTTCAGCTCGATCGCAGAGGCTTGCTTTGCGGGAGACCAGGCGGAGGATGCCAGCGTCGATGTGTCCCCCATCATGCTGCCTCTTGAAAATGAGGTTGCACCTTCACTGCATCGCCTTGGTAGAAGGAGGGGTAGCGGTCGAACTGGCGCTGTGCAAAGTCGGGGTTCTGGTCAGCGCGCAAGACGGCGCTGTCAAAGCCGGTGCGTTTCATTTGAACCAGCTGGTCGATCAGCACATCGCCCGTGGCGCGGATTTCGCCGGTAAATCCCAGCCGGCGACGCAGCAGGAAAGCCTGGCTGTAAGCGCGGCCATCGGTGAATTTGGGGAAGTGGAGATCGATACGCTGCACGCCGGCCAGGTCGAGGGTGCGCGGATCGGTATCGTTGGCCACGGTCAGGGTTGCCGGAGTCTGTGGCAGCTGGGCCGTGTGGTCTTGCAGAGTGATGAGTTTCATGGTGCTGTCTTTCAGGCGGCCACAGCGTGGCTCGCATGGCGGGCGCCATTGGCGGCCTGCTTGAAGGTGTCAAAACCCACGCGGCGCAGGGCGTTGATGAAAGTTTCGCCCGGCTGGCGTTCGCGGCGGTAGGTGTCGAGCACAGCCTCGATCACGTCGGGAACCTCGGCGGCACCGAAGGATGGGCCAACTACTTTGCCGGCGCCGGCTGTACCGCTCAGGCTGGAACCGTCAGAGCCGCCCAGGGACACCTGGTACCACTCTTTGCCGTCCTTGTCCACGCCCAGGATACCAATGTGACCACTGTGGTGGTGACCGCAGGAGTTGATGCAACCGCTGATGTGCAAGTCGATCTCGCCCAGGTCATGAAGCTCGTCCATGTCCTGGTAGCGCTCGGTGATGGCTTCAGCAATCGGAATGGAGCGCGCATTCGCCAGCGCGCAAAAATCGCCGCCTGGGCAAGCGATCATGTCTGACAGCAGTCGGATGTTGGCACGTGCCAGCCCAGCCTGGCGAGCCGCAGCCCACAACGCTGGCAAGTCTGCAGCCCGTACCCAGGGCAGCAGCAGGTTCTGGTCGTGCGTGACACGCGCCTCACCTGCCGAGAACTGGTCGACCAAGCCGGCCGCCAAATCCAGCTGACTTGCATCGGCGTCGCCAGGGGCTTGACCCAGCCGCTTGAACGACAGGGTCACGGCGCGCAACTCGGGGTTTTGATGGGCTGCGACGTTTTGTTGCAGCCCATCAAAAC
>JBJOJH010000225.1:0-11429 GCA_046046715.1 Pseudomonadota bacterium
CATGCCAGGCGGCGTTGGCACCACCGTTGCGCTAGCTGCTGCGATGTGCGGCAACGTATGTCACCTAGGACAGACTGTTCACTTCAACTTTAGGAGCTTCCATGAAAAAGACTTTTCTGGCTACGGCCATTGCCTTGGCATTCGGATTCAGCGGTGCCGCGTTTGCGGAACAAGGTCATCATTCACATGGGTCAGGCAAGGGTCAACCGAGCCAGCACATGGATATCGATCTTGATTCATCCACCCATACCCTTACATCGACCTCCACAGAGACCGAGAACAGCACCAACAAGGAGTCTGGTGACGCGGTGGCACACGCTTCCAGGTCCGCTGCGCTGAACAATGGCTCATGGGGCACCTTCAGCAATGCCTTCAACCAGACCACAGCGACGGCTGCCAGCACCCTGAGCGGCGAGGTGTCGCACAACCATGTGATGAATGTGGGCAACAGCGCCCACAGCTTCGGCTCGGCCGATGGCGGCCATGCCGGTGGCGGTGACGGTGGTGGTGCGGGCGGTGGCAAGGCCATGGGCATGGGTATTGCCGGCAAGGGCGGTAGCGGCTATGGCGCGCTGGGCGGCTCCAGCGGCGAGGCTGAAACCGGCGATATGCATACCGGTGGTCAGAGCACCGCCAACAATGGCGATAGCCAATCTGGCAACGGTGGCACCGGCGGAACGGCCACAGGTGGCGCAGGTGGTGCGGGCTCGGGTGGCACCAACATGGCCGCCGGCGGCACCGGCGGTGGCGCCACAGGAGGTAGCGCTGGCGACGGTGGTCTGGTCAATGTCAACGCTGGCACCTTCAGCATGGCCAACACCATGATGAATGTCGGTCAATCGGCCGCCGGCATCATGACCATTGCGCAAAACAGCGGTATCAGTGCGCTGGTGCAGCAAAGTGTGAATGTGCAAGCCAATCTGAGCGTGCGCTGAGCAAGCCGGCGGGCGCTCGTCACAGTACGTGGCTGGAATGAGCGCCCGCTTTGCGTGGACTGGCTTCAAACGCCTCTGACAACAAAGGACAGACCATGAAACCCATGCACACACATCGATATCGGATGGCGGCCTTAGGCCTGCTGTCAGCGCTGTCGGTCGCTCATGCTGCGTACGCAGATGAGCCCAAGGAAGACCTTTTCACCTTCGCGCAACCGGTGAATACCGAGGCGTTGCAGGCCCTGCGTGGCGGCAGCGAACTGGTGCTCAACCACATGACACTGGATGGCACCACCGCCGAAAACTCCGCCAGCCATGTGGTCACCGGCGCCAACCTGATTGGGTCCGGAGCCTTTGCCAACGCCAGCGGCATGCCTGTGGTGATTCAAAACTCCGGCGCCAACGTGTTGATTCAAAGTGCGGTGATTCTGAATCTGCAGGTTCAGTAGGCCATCAGATGCGCTCACCCTCTTTTTTTATTCGGCCAGGGTGGCACTTGGCGGGGACCTTGCTGCTGCCCTGCCTGTCCTTGCAAGCCGTCGCGCAGGGGAACCCAGCTGCGCTGATGCCGGGGGTCGCTGGTGGTGATGTGCGCTTGCCCATCACCAGCCTGCGTGAAGGCCGCCTGGCCGGCACTCTGCTGCAACAGTACGACTTCAGCTGTGGCTCTGCTGCCCTGGCCACCCTGCTCACTCACCACTATGGTCTGCCGGTCACTGAAAGCGCGGTGTTCGAGCACATGTTCAAGCACGGCGATCAGGCCAAGATACGTACAGAGGGCTTCTCGCTGCTCGATATGAAGGCCTATCTCAAGACCCTGGGGCTGGAAGCCGACGGCTTTGAGCAACCATTGGACAAACTGGCCCAAGCCAGAGTGCCTGCCATCGTGCTGATCAATGATGGGGGCTACCAGCACTTTGTGGTGATCAAGGGTTTGCGCGACGAACGGGTTTTGCTGGGCGACCCCGCCCGTGGGACCCGTTCCATGCCCCGTAGCGAGTTTGAAGCCATGTGGAAAAGCCGGCTGCTGTTTGTGGTGCACAACCGCATGACTGCAGCCCGCTTCAACCTGGCGCAGGACTGGCGCACGGCCCCAAGAGCCCCCCTTGCCGGTGGCATGAACAGCAACGGTTTGGCCGGCATCACGCTGCCCAAACACAGCACAGGAGATTTTTGATGAACATCCTTCGACAAACGGCCACATTCGCCCCCACGGTGTTGGCAAGCGTTCTGCTCGCCCAAGGTGTAACAGCCTGGGCCAGCCCCATGCAGACAACACCGCAGCCCTTGCAAGACCCGGCAAGCGCCGAAATCTGGCTGGCGACCAGCGACGACATGCTGAGCCAGTTGCGAGGCGGCTTCGATCTGGGTGCCGGGCTGGTGGTCAACTTTGGCATCAGTCGCGCGGTCTACATCAACGACCAATTGGTGACCAGCACCTCTTTTCAATGGGGCGACTTGCGCAACATGACTGCGGCCCAAGCACTGACCTGGGGTCAGCAGATGGCAGCAAACCGTGCCCTGGTCGTGCAAAACGGCGCTGGCAATGTCATCGCACCCAACGCCCTGAGCAACAGCGCCTGGTCCACCACCATCCAGAACACACTCAACAACCAGAGCCTGCGCAACGAGACCGTGATTCAGGCCAGCACCAATGCACTGGGTTTACTGAAAAGCCTGAATCTGCAGGCCAGCATCAACGAAGCGATTGCCAGCGCGTTGGCAAGGCGCTGAATCTTCGGCATCGGCCTGCATTGGGCAGGCGGGTCGCGGGACAATCGAGCTGTCGCCCTTG
Organism: Pseudomonadota bacterium; assembly: GCA_046046715.1. Taxonomy (GTDB): domain Bacteria; phylum Pseudomonadota; class Gammaproteobacteria; order Burkholderiales; family Burkholderiaceae_C; genus JBEEJZ01. The sequence continues at coordinate 2,731 of JBJOJH010000225.1, forward strand.
AGTCAGGGGCGCAGCTTCATTTGCCCGTGCTGCCATGTTCATCGCTTCCAAACTGCTGTCTTTTGCCACCCAACCGCTGTTCTGGGCCATTGCCCTGCTCGCCCTCGGCCTGTGGTTGATGAAACGCTGGCCGCATTGGGGGCAGCGCGCCTGTTCAAGCGCTCTGGTGGTCATGGTGCTGGTGGGCTGGCTGGCGCCGCCCGAGGCCTTGCTGCGTCATCTGGAAGAACAACACCCAGGCCCTGCCGCTCAGGCCGACTTGTCCGGCTATGCCGGCGTCGTGGTGCTGGGCGGAGCGATGGAGCCCTCGCGCTTTTGGGAGCGGCCCGGCCCAGTAGACCTCCAAGTGGCCCTGAATGCCGGGGCCGAGCGCATGACCGCCCCTGTGGCCCTGCTGCGCCAGCACCCGCAGTGGCGCGTGCTCTTCACCGGGGGTGAGGGCGAGTTGAACTTCAAGACCTTTACCGAGGCCGAACGCGCTAAAGCTTACTTTCACGCCATGGGCGTCGGTGAAGACCGCTTGCTGCTGGAAGACGCCTCGCGCACCACGTTTGACAACGCCGTCCTCAGCGCCCACTTGCCTGGCGTGGACATCACAAAACCCTGGCTCTTGATCACCTCAGCCTGGCACATGCCACGCGCCATGGCGGTGTTTCGCAAGGCTGGCTGGAACGTTACGCCCTACCCGGTGGACTACCGCAGCAGCCCCAACACCGCCTGGCTGGAATATTCGCTGCGCCAGGGCGCCGACAAATGGCAAGTCGCGTTGCACGAAATTGTGGGCCTGTGGGCCTACCGGCTTGCCGGTCGGGCTTAGCGCTGAGATTTAGCGATCAGACTCATCCTCGGCGTCCACTTCAGGCACGCGCTGCGCCAGCACCTTATCAATGCGCCTGCCGTCCAGGTCCACCACCTCAAACACCCAGTCCGCGCAAGCGATGCGCTCGCCCGTCACCGGCAGGTGGCCAGACACCGCCATCAGCAAACCGGCCAGCGTGTTGTAGCGGCCCCGCTCCTGGTCGGGCAGCTCGTCGATATCGAGACGGGTCTTGAGTTCGTCCACCGGCATCAGTCCATCGAGCAACCACGACCCGTCTTCACGCAGGGTGGCCCAGGCATCAATCTGCGCATCCGGCTGTAGCTCACCGGTAATGGCCTCCAGCAAATCGCCCGGCGTCAGCAGACCTTGCACCACGCCGTATTCGTCCACCACAAACACCATGCGGCCTGCACGGGCCCGAAACTGCTCCAGCAGCTCCATGCCGGTCAGGGTTTCTGGCACAAACACGGCCGCCTGGGCTTGCGGCTCGATAGGCCCTTCGTGCGCCACACCCAGTTCCAGCAAACGGCCCACGCTGATGATGCCCAGCACATCGTCCAGCGAGCCCCGGCACACCGGGTACCAGGAATGGGTTTCGCGTTCCCCGCCTTGGGCAATGGTGGTGAGGCACTGCGCCACCGTGTCGCCCGCCTCCAGCCAGGCCACATCACTGCGCGGCACCATCAGCGAGGTCAGGGGCCGGTCGTCCAGCCGAAACACGTTTTGCACCATCTGGTGCTCGTGTTCCTCAATCACACCTGCATCCAGGCCTTCTTCCAGGCTGGCGGTAATTTCTTCTTCGGTGACGGCGCGAGCAGCGGCGTTGTCCACCCGCAGTAACTTGAGTACACCCTGGGTGCTGAGCGAGAGCAGCCGCACAAAAGGTTTGGCCCCAGTGGCCACCCAGGTCATAGGGCGCGCCACCCAGCGCGCTACGGCCTCCGGGAACAGCTGGCCAATGCGCTTGGGCACCAGCTCGCCAAAAACGATCGTCACATAGGTAATAACGGTCACCACCAGCGCCGTGGCGGTGATGTCGGCAGCACCCTGCGCCATGCCCCAGTCCTGCAGTGAGTCAGAAAGCCCCGCGCTGAAGGCCGCCTCGCCCAAAATGCCGTTGAGCATGCCAATCGAGGTAATACCCACTTGCACCGACGACAAGAACTGGGTGGGGTGGTTCAACAGCTCCAACGAGGCTGCGGCACCCTTGTCACCCGCCTCGGCCATCGCGCTCAAACGCGCCTTGCGGCTGGAGGCCAGCGCCATCTCCGACATGGCAAACACGCCATTGAGCAGCGTGAGCAGGGCAATCAACAAAAAATCCATGGCTAGCATCGACAATGAACAGCATGGCAATGTACTTGATTGGCGATGTGCAGGGTTGCGACGATGCACTGGGTCGCCTGCTGCAAAGCATCGATTTTTCTCCTAGCCGCGACACCCTTTACCTGCTGGGCGACCTCGTCAACCGCGGGCCGGCATCTGTCGCCGTATTGCGCCGGCTCATGAGCTACGGTGATGCCGCCCGTTGCCTGCTGGGCAATCACGACCTGCACCTGCTGGCGGTGGCCTGTGGCGCGCAAACCCAAAAACCGCTCGACACCCTGGACGAGGTGCTGCTGGCGCCAGACCGCGATGCGCTGCTGCACTGGCTACGCCACCAGCACCTGGCCTTGTTCACAGACGTGGGTAGCCACCCGCTGCTGATGGTGCATGCCGGCGTGCTGCCGTCCTGGACCGCCGGGCAAACCTCGGCCCTGGCTGCTGAAGTACAAGATGTGTTGCGGCACGCCAGCGCTGCCGACCTGCGCCACTTCTTGCAACAGATGTACGGCAACCAGCCTGATCACTGGGCAGACGACTTGGCCGGCATGAACCGCCTGCGCGTCATCGTCAACGCGCTTACCCGGCTTCGCTTTTGCAGTGGCCAGGGCCACATGGAATTTGCCACCAAAGAAGGCGCTGGTGCAGCACCCGCGGGCTACATGCCCTGGTTTGAAGTGCCTAGCCGACAAACCGCCCCCATCAAGGTGGCATTTGGCCACTGGTCCACCCTGGGCTGGCTGGGCCGCGACGATGTGCTGGCGCTGGACACCGGCTGCGTGTGGGGCGGGTGTTTAAGCGCGCTGGAGGTCAGAGCTACGCCCGATGGAAGCTGGCACCAAAGCCTGGTGCAGATGCGATGCCAATCAGCGCAGCTTCCTGGCCAAATACCAGTCAATACCGATACTGCACCGTGAACCGGGTCACGTCTAAACCAGCGGACTCATCGCTCATATTGGCATTGGACATGTGGTAGAAGCCCAGGCCCACCGACACCTTGGGGGTGACGGGCATGAACACATCAAACCCGGTGCGGAATTGAACTAGACCCTTGGGCGTGAATTCGGTACCAAACTGCTTTTGGTACAGGGCAGGGCCAAAGTAAGGCGTAACCTGCAGCGGCCCCACACGAAAATCCTTGCGGATACCGGCGCTTACATAAGCCGCACCATCCACCGACAAGCCCAAAGCATAGGTTGGCTTGAAGCCCCAGCGGATTTCTTCATTGGGCCGGTACTCAAGGGACAGAAAGCCGTCGGCACCCGGCGTCATCTTGGCCGGGTCATTGCGCCCCAACGAATACAGCAATGCCGGAGCGGCAGGCTGGGCAGTGGCTTCTTCTGACGGGGGATCAAAGGCAATCAGCGAGCCACCCACAATGGCCACATACATGGCGTACGTCATTCCAAATGCAGACATGAGAATTTCTAAGAAGAGAGGGTGAAAAGAATCAAAGAGAAAGCAGCAGAGCCAAGCCAATAAAAAACCCCGCCATGTTGCCACGGCGGGGTTTTAGCTTTTAACTCTCAGCTGGCTTAAGCCAGCGTCAAATTAGAAGGAGTGACCAACCAACACGCGGAAGCCGGTGTTGTCGTTAGCTGTAAGGGTATCGTACGAGAAGTAAGAAGCACCCACGCTGGTGCGCTTGCTCAGAGCGTAAGAAGCGCCCAGGGTATAACCCTTGCTGTCTTTGGAAGAATCAGACTTCTTGCTGGTGCCGTACTGAGCGCCAACAGTCAGGGCGCCCAAAGGAGCAGCCACACCGAAAGCGGTTTCGGTGGTGGTCACGTCAGCGGTGTTGGTGGCGCTGCTATAGCCAGCACCCACCTTAGCTACGCCCAAGTCGTAGCTGGCGGCCAAGCGATAGCGGGTGTCGTTGGCACCGATGGACTGACGGGTCCAGCTGGAGTAATCAGCAGTGGCTGCAATTGCGCCAGCAGCGTAAGCTGCACCAACGGTCCAAGAAGGCTGAGCAGAAGCAGCACCTTCGGTACCAGCGTTCAGGCCAGAGCCAGTGGTGGTGCCACGGTCAACATAACCCACGCTGAACTTGAAACCACTCATTTCGTTGGTGGTGTACTTCAGGGTGTCGATGTTGGCGTTGGCAGAGTAAACACGGCCTTGCAGGTCGTAGCCAGGAGCGCCAGCGCTGGCAACGCCAACGGTGCCGTTACCAGCAGATTCAACGGTACCAGCGCTGATCGTGCCGAAGCCACCAGCCAAAGACAGGGTGGCGTCTTCACCGGTGCCAGCGCCATCACGGTTCATGCCGCCCAGGGACACCTTGGCGGAAGCCTTCAGGCCACCACCCAGGTCTTCGGAAGCAGCCACAGAGATGGCAGCGGTGTCGGTACCGATACCACCCTTTTTAACACCAGCGGTGGTTTGGGTTTCGTAGCCGAAAGCATAAGCGCCGGTCAGGGTAGCTTGAGCGAAAGAAGCGCCAGAAGCAGCCAGAACTGCCAGTGCAACGAGGGTCTTTTTCATGTGAGAAATCTCCAAAGGTTAAAACGAGGGCACCGAAGGTTTGTGCTCCCCGGGCCAACCTCCTAGTTCAGGAAGTTGGACGAATTGAACCAGACGAATTGATGGTTGGCAAAGAATTCGCGCCAAACAAGGTCAATATTTCTTTTTTCGTTGCGTTTTTGCAACGTGCCAACATAGCCTTCAGGCAAAGCATCGGGTTTGGTGTTGTGTTCTATTGAGGGGATTGCTGTAGGTGGAGCGCCGTGTTTGCGATTGATCCGACAATACCCGGCATCACAGCGCTAGCAAGGAATCGTTAAATGGACACCGTCATCACCACCCTGGACGCCGCCCTGCGCACCCTGTTTGCCTCGCCGCGTGCGGCTCAGCCCTACCCGGCACCAGCTGCGCCAGACGGCGAACTTTCGGCTGCCGAAAAAGCCCATGCTGGTGCGCTGATGCGGGTCAACCATGTGGGCGAGGTCTGCGCACAAGCCCTGTACACCGCGCAAGCCCTGGCCACGCCGAATGCGGCCCTGCGCCAGCATTTTTTGCAAGCCAGCGCAGAAGAAACTGATCACCTGGCCTGGACGCAAACCCGCCTGAACGAGCTGGGCGACCGCAAGTCGCTACTCAACCCGCTGTGGTACGCCGGTGCCTTTGGCTTGGGCCTGCTGGCCGGGCGCATGGGCGACAAGTGGAGCCTGGGCTTTGTGGTCGAGACAGAAAAACAGGTGGAAGCGCACCTGGACAGCCACCTGAGCCGCCTGCCCGAGGGCGATCAGACCTCGCGCGCCATCGTGGCACAAATGAAGGCCGACGAAGCCCGTCACGCCCGCGATGCCCGCCAGGCCGGTGCCCGCGAGCTACCCGCCCCGGTCAAAGGCCTGATGCGCGCCGCCGCCAAGGTGATGACGACGGTGGCGCACCGGATTTAAGCGGGCTTGATCAAGCCTCCACCAGCTCAAAACTCGTGGTAATGGCTGCCGTTTTGCCCAGCATGATGCTGGCGGAGCAGTATTTGTCGTGGCTCATGGCGATAGCGCGTTCCACAGCTTGTGCCGGGATTGCTTTGCCTGTCACGGTGAAATGCATATTGATGGTGGTAAACACCTTGGGGTCGACTTCAGCCCGCTCGGCACTGAGCTTGACACTGCAGCCACGCACATCGTGCCGGCCGCGCTTGAGGATCAGCACCACGTCGTAGGCCGTGCAGCCACCGGCACCGGCCAGCAGGGTTTCCATGGGGCGCGGCGCCAGGTTCAAGCCGCCGTTTTCGGGCTTGACCGCATCCGGGGCGCCGTCCATCACCAAGGTGTGGCCGCTGCCGGTTTCGGCCAAAAAACCCATACCCGAGCGAGCGCCCGTGGCTCCTGTCCAGCTGACTGTGCATTCCATCGCCGTAGATTCCTTGAATTGATTTGTTTGAGGTCGCTGGATTTTGCCAGTGCCAAACTCCTCACCTCGCACTCAAAACCATGCCGTTTATCATCTGCCGCCACTTTGAGACACCATGAACACCGAAGCACTGACCCCCGCCGATTACCTCAAGCTCATCCTGAACGCCCGCGTGTACGACGTGGCCCGGGAGTCACCACTGGAGACCGCCACCAATTTGAGCGCCCGGCTGGGCAACCAGGTGCTGTTCAAGCGTGAGGATTTGCAACCGGTGCGCAGTTTTAAGCTGCGCGGGGCGTACAACAAGATGGCTCACCTCACGACGGAGCAGCTGCAAAAAGGTGTGATTTGCGCTTCGGCCGGCAACCACGCGCAGGGTGTGGCCATGAGCGCGCGCAGGCTAGAAGCCCGCGCCGTGATCGTGATGCCCACCACCACGCCGCAACTCAAGGTCGATGCGGTGCGTGCGCTGGGTGGCGAAGTCGTGTTGTCGGGCGACAGTTACTCGGATGCTTACCAACGCGCCGCCGAGCTTGAGCAAACCGAGGGCATGACCTTTGTGCACCCTTTTGACGACCCCTATGTGATTGCCGGCCAAGGCACGGTGGCCATGGAAATCCTGCGCCAGCACCAGGGGCCGCTGCACGCCGTGTTTGTGGCCATAGGCGGCGGCGGCCTGATTTCGGGGGTGGCTAACTACATCAAGGCCGTGCGCCCAGAGGTCAAGGTCATCGGCGTGCAGATGAACGACTCCGACGCCATGATGCAGTCCGTGGCCCACGGCGCGCGCGTCACCTTGCCCGATGTGGGCCTGTTTTCCGACGGTACCGCCGTCAAACTGGTGGGCGAAGAAACCTTCCGCGTGAGCCGCAGCCTGGTGGACGAGTACATCACTGTCGACACCGATGCCGTGTGCGCCGCCATCAAGGACGTGTTTGTAGACACCCGCAGCATCGTGGAGCCCGCTGGTGCACTGGCGGTGGCCGCCATCAAGCAGTATGTGACCCGGAACCAGACCCAGGGCGAAACCTACGCCGCCATCCTGTGCGGCGCCAACATGAACTTCGACCGCCTACGCTTTGTGGCCGAGCGGGCCGAGGTGGGCGAGGAGCGCGAGGCCCTGTTTGCGGTGACGATTCCTGAAAAGCGTGGCAGCTTTCGGCGTTTTTGCGAGCTCATCGGCCAGTTGCCCCCGGGAGGTAGCCCGCGCAATGTGACCGAGTTCAGTTACCGCATCTCCGACGACGCCCAGGCCCATGTGTTTGTGGGTCTCACCACCTTGGGCCGCGGTGAGTCAACCCAGATTGCGACCACCTTTACCCAGCACGGTTTTGAAGCTCTGGACCTGACGCACGACGAACTGGCGCGCGAACATATCCGTCACATGGTAGGCGGCCATTCGCTGCTGGCCCGCGATGAGCGACTGCTGAGCTTTACGTTCCCCGAGCGGCCAGGCGCGCTGATGAAGTTCCTGAGCCTGATGCGACCGGGCTGGAACATCAGCCTGTTTCATTACCGCAACCAGGGCGCCGACTACGGCCGCATCCTGGTGGGCTTGCAGGTACCGCCGTCCGATCAAGCCGAATTTGCACAGTTTCTGGACACCCTGGGCTACCCTTACGTGGACGAAACCAGCAACCCGGTGTACCGGCTGTTTTTGCAGAAGCGCTGAAAAACCCTGGCGCTTAAGACCTTACTTCAGTTCTGGGCGTCAAGCGCAGCCTCCGGCTCCGGCTCTTTTGCCAGCAGGTTGGGCCGCAGTGGCGGCAGCTCCAGCGTCAAAACCGATGGCGAGCTCAAGTCGCTGGCCAGCACGGCACGACGACCTTGCACCGACTGCACAACAAGCCCGCTCTCCAGCTCAGCACCCACGCGGTAGGGCTTGGCAAGTTTGCCATCCACAGCAATCAGGGCTGCACCAGCGCTGGACCGCCCGGCCAACACACCCAGCAAGACAAATCGGCTCGCCAAGGCCGGGGCCAAAGGAGCAGCAGACGGACGACTGCCCGCACCCAGCGCCTGGGCCAGGGCTTGTGGATCAGCGTCAGCCACGGTTGCGGCTGCCACCTTAGGGGCCGCAGGAAGGGCAAAACTTCCGCCCGTGATCTTCAGGGCCCAATAAGCGCAGCTGGCCGCCGCCAGCGCCGCCAGCACAAAAGTCACCGGTTTGACCAGCCAGACTCTGTCAAGATTCGTTTGCATGGGCAGATTATGATCGTCCGCATGACCAAAATGCCTGCCCAAACATTGCTACCGACCGCTCTCTCCCGCACATCGCGGTCTGCCTATCACGGCTTGGCCCGTGGCTTCACATTGATTGAATTGATGGTGGTGCTCGTCATCATCGGCGTGCTGGCGGCGCTTATCGTGCCCAATGTGCTGGACCGGGCTGACGACGCCCGCAGCACGGCCGCCAAGACCGATGTCAACAACCTGATGCAGGCGCTCAAGCTGTACCGACTGGACAACCAGCGCTACCCGACGGCAGCACAAGGTCTGCAGGCGCTCATGACCAAGCCCACCACCGCCCCTATCCCGGGCAACTGGAAGCCTTATCTCGACAAGCTGCCCAACGACCCCTGGGGCCGCCCCTATCACTACATGAATCCTGGGGTAAAGGGTGAGATCGACGTGCTCTCCTTCGGCGCGGATGGCCAGGCCGGTGGCGAGGGCAAGGATGCGGATGTGGGTT
>JBJOJH010000226.1:0-2895 GCA_046046715.1 Pseudomonadota bacterium
GTGGCGCAGCGTCCAGGCGATGTTGGCCGTGAGCGCGTCTGCATCGCTGATCTCGCCGTCGGTGTTGCTGCGTGCGCGGTCCAGCTGCAGGTACGGGTTGCGGTCGATGTTGTCGCCCAGCTGGGTGCGGCCGGCCCGGTAGCGCTGGCTGGTGGTGTCAGTGCCGCTGGCGCTTTCTTGCTGCGCCCGGGCCGATGTGGACCAGCGCCACAGGTCGGCGTCGGGTGGTGCGGTCAGCTCGGCCTGCAAGGCGCTTTTGTCGCGGTCCAGCACCAGGGACGATACCGACCGCCAGCCCAGACCCGGCAGCTGATGATGCGTGTGCTCCAGCGACACACGCGGGCCGCTGTCGGTACTGGCACCCAGGCCGACCACCATTTTTTGGCGCTTGGCTTCTTGCAGCTGTATGTGCACCGGGGCCTGTGCCGGATCGTCTGCGGTGTCGATCCACACCAGGGCGGAGTCAAAAAAGCCGCTGTCGGTCAGGCGCTGCTGCGCTGCCAGCAGCTGCTCTTGGCGGTAGTCCTGGCCCAGGGGCAAGCGTGCCAGACGTTCGGCCAGCGTCGCATCAAAGCGCGACAGACCTGTGAGGCGCAGCCTGCCGAGTTGGTAGGCGGGGCCGGAGTCCAGCACCAGGCGTAGTTGGGCGCTGTGTGTGACTGGGTCAATGTCGGCGAGGCTGGAGGCCACACGACCCGCGGGGTAACGCACGCTGCTGAGCTGGCGCAGGGCCTGGGCCTTGATCTGATCCCAGTCGCCTTGGGTGAAAGCACGCCCCAGCCGCGCCTGTGCCAGGGCCTGAATGTCGGCGCGCTGGTCTTGGGAGATAGCGTCTGTCGCAATGGCGCCTTCAAACATCACTTCCACGGCGGTGATGCGGGTCTGCATGCCTGGCGTCACCATCACCCGCACCTCACCTGGCGTGCCTGCGTTGGTCGGAGCAGTGGCCTGGATCTGCACGGTCGGGGCAAAGTAGCCCAGGGTTGCCAGCAAGTCTTGCACATTGGCCTGGGCAGCTTCCAGAAGACGGGCCATTTCCTGTTCGTCAATATCCGTGAGCTCGCGGTAGCGAAACAGTTCCATGTGCCGGCTCAGCAGCGCCTGCACCTGAGCAGGGGCCTCGATGCGAATCTCAAACGCTGTGGGTGAGGGCTGTACTGATTGGGCGCTCAAAGCACCGGCAAAGAAAAACATGCCGACAAAAAAAGCCGGCAAGAGAGCCAGCTTTTGAAGCAGGGTGGTGCGTCCTCGGCGCGGCAGGGTCATGAGTCGGCGAGTGTCTCTTCCTGATGACGGGTTTACTTGGACAGCAGACGCATGGCCTGCTCCAGCCCTTGCAGGGTGAGCGGCACCATGCGCTGCTGCACGATTTGCTGGATCAAGCCGATGCTTTGGCGGTATTGCCACACGCCTTGCGGTTCGGGGTTGATCCAGACGAAGTGCGGGAAAGCGTCCATCAAGCGCTGCAGCCATTCGGCCCCGGCTTCCTCATTGTTGTATTCCACGCTACCGCCGGGTTGCAAAATCTCATAAGGGCTCATGGTGGCGTCCCCAATGAAGATCAGCTTGTAGTCCTTGTTGTACTTGCGGATGATGTCCCAGGTGGGGAACTTCTCGGCAAATCGGCGCCGGTTGTGCTTCCACATGAAGTCATAGACACAGTTGTGAAAGTAATAAAACTCGAGGTGCTTGAACTCGGCCTTGGCCGCTGAAAACAGCTCTTCGACCCGGGCCACATGCTCGTCCATAGTGCCGCCCACGTCCATCAAGAGCAGCACCTTGACCTTGTTGTGCCGCTCGGGCACCAGCTTGATGTCCAGGTAGCCCGCATTGGCAGCGGTGGCGCGGATGGTGTCGGGCAGGTCCAGCTCCTCTGCCGAACCCTCACGGGCGAAACGACGCAAGCGGCGCAAAGCGACTTTGATGTTGCGGGTGCCCAGCTCTTGGGTGTCGTCGTAGTCGCGGTAGGCCCGCTGGTCCCACACCTTGACCGCGCTCTTGTTGCGACTTTTGCCGCCGATGCGAATGCCCTGGGAGTTATGGCCGCCGTGTCCAAAGGGACTGGTGCCGCCGGCGCCTATCCACTTGCTGCCGCCTTCGTGGCGCTCCTTTTGCTCTTCCAGGCGCTTGCGCAACGTTTCCATCAGCTCGTCCCAGTCTAGCTTGGGGGCGTTGGCTTTTTGCTCGTCAGACAGCAGGCGTTCCATCTCCTGGCGCAGCCACTCTGCAGGGATGTCTTTGGTGAAGTCGGCCAACATCTCCACGCCCGTGAAGTAGGCCGCAAAGGCACGGTCGAATTTGTCGTAGTGCTTCTCGTCCTTGACCAGCGCAGTGCGGGCCAAGAAATAAAAGTCGTCCATGGTGCAGGCATCTGGGTTGCGCGGCCCGACCACGTCGGCCTGCAGTGCCTCCAGCAGCGTCAAAAATTCCCGCACCGACACGGGCACCTTGGCCGCACGCAGGGTGTAGAAAAAGTCGATCAGCATGATGTCCCGTCAGGTCTAGTGGCGATTGAGCAGATACAGCAGGTGTGCCCGCACCTCTGGCCATTCACCGGCAGACACGCTGTACATCACGGTGTCGCGCACGGTGCCGTCGCGGCGCAGGGCATGGCCACGGATCACGCCATCTTTTTTGGCGCCCAGTCGCTCGATGGCCCGTTGCGACGCAAAGTTGTAGTTGTCGGTGCGCCAGCCCACCACGCCGCACTTCAGGGTGTCGAAGGCATGGGTCAGCAGCAAGAGCTTAGCGGTGGTGTTGACGTGCGAGCGCTGCACGCTCCTGGCATACCAGGTCCAACCGATTTCAACCCGGCGAACGGCCGGGATGATGTCGTGGTAGCTGGTGCAACCCAGTACCCGGCCGCTGGCCTCATCGACAACTGCAAACGCAAAC
>JBJOJH010000227.1:0-19814 GCA_046046715.1 Pseudomonadota bacterium
GAAAAACCTTGGGTGCTTCTTGACCAGCTCTTGTGAAGCCGCCTCGAAACTTTGGGTCAAAGCCATGAGCGCACCTTTTGTTGCGCCGAACCGTGACCCGTTTGCCTTTTGATTAGAGCCTGAGATTATCTCACTGTCAGGAAGCTGATCCAACCGAGCTGAAAAAACCACGTCAAATTAAGCACCGCGCTCCCGGCTCGCAAGGCAAACAAACCGATAATTCGGTTCATGACTCCGCACCTGATACGCCGAATGGCCTGCTGGCTCTACGAAGGACTCCTGATGTTTGGCGTGGTGTTTATCGCCGGCTATCTTTTCGGCACTCTGAGCCAAACCCGCAATGCGCTAGACAACCGACATGCCTTGCAGGCATTTTTGTTCGTGGTCTTCGGGATCTATTTCGGATGGTTTTGGTCCAAGGGGCAAACACTGGCCATGAAAACCTGGCACATCCGAATTGTTGATATGCAAGGTCAGCCCATCACACAGGCGCGGGCCGTGTGGCGCTATCTGCTGAGCTGGATCTGGTTCCTGCCAGCACTGGCCATCGTTGCGCCATTACAGCTTGCCGCAGGTGAGTCCACGGTGCTCATCCTGGGCTGGGTGGCGGTGTGGGCGGTGCTGAGCCGCTTCCACCCACGTCAACAATTCTGGCACGATGCCTGGGCGGGAACGCAGCTCATCAGCAGCGCTCCCATGAGCAAATAGCGGGCCTTAAACCGCGGCCTCGTCCTCTTCGCTGGTACGGATACGCACGACGCGCTCCACGCTGGTCACGAAAATCTTGCCGTCACCGATCTTGCCGGTACGTGCGGCCTTGACGATGGCATCGACACAACGATCAAGATCAACGGACTTGACCACTACCTCAACCTTGACCTTGGGCAAAAAGTCGACGACGTATTCCGCACCTCGGTACAACTCGGTGTGCCCTTTTTGACGACCAAATCCCTTGACTTCGGTGACGGTCAGACCGGTCACGCCACATTCAGCCAGGGCTTCGCGGACTTCTTCAAGCTTGAAGGGTTTGACGATTGCTGTGATCTGTTTCATAGAAAGCTCTGAGTTGGAAATGGATACGGAAATGGATGACGGGCCTAAGCCCGAAACTTGTTGGTTATAGGATAACGCCAATCCTTGCCGAAGCTGCGATGCGTCACCCGAACGCCTACCGGCGCCTGCCTGCGCTTGTATTCGTTGATCTTGATGAGGCGTGTGACCCGCTCAACGTCTGCGCGGGCCAGACCGGTGGCCACCATGGACTCTATGCCCTCATCGTTCTCGACATAGCGTTGCACGATGTCGTCTAGGACCTCGTACGGCGGCAGGCTGTCCTGATCCTTCTGATCAGGCCGTAGCTCGGCACTCGGTGGGCGGGTGATGATGCGCTCGGGTATGGGACAAACGCCCGTCCGGTAGGGGTCGTTGAGGTTGCGCCATCTGGCCAGTTGAAACACCTTGGTCTTCACCACATCCTTGATGGCGGCAAAACCACCCGCCATGTCACCGTAAAGGGTGCAATAACCGGTTGACATTTCAGACTTGTTACCTGTGGTCAGCACCAGACTGCCAAACTTGTTGGACAAGGCCATCAGCAAGGTGCCTCGTATGCGGGCCTGGATGTTTTCTTCCGTTGCGTCCTCGGCCAGGCCCTCGAAGTCCGCAGAGAGCAGGGTCTTGAATGCAGAGAAAGCCGGCACGATGGAGATTTCGTCGTAACGCACGCCCATGCGCTCGGCCATATCTCGGGCGTCGATCCAGCTGATGTCGGCGGTGTAGGGAGACGGCATCATGACTGCCCTCACCCGGTCCGCCCCCAGAGCATCGACTGCAATGGCCATGACTACGGCAGAATCTATGCCGCCAGACAGACCCAGCAGCACACTGGGAAAACCATTCTTTTGGACATAGTCGCGAACCCCCAGCACCAAGGCACGCCAAAGGTCCTCTTCCTCGGACGCCATGGCCGTTACAGGGCCCTGGATCACACATTGCTGCTCGGCGCCACTTATGCCCACGTTTTGCAGACGCGATAGATTCAGCGGCAGCAGTGCCTCTTCAAAAGCTGGCGCTCTGGCAAGAACGCTGCCATCCGGACTGACGGCAAAGGAGCGTCCTTCAAAAATGATCTCATCCTGCCCGCCCACCATGTGCGCATAGACCACCGGCAGCCCGCATTCCTTGGCACGCAGCTGCATCATTTGCTCGCGTTCCTGCCACTTGCCCACATGAAACGGCGATGCGTTGATCACCGCAAGGACCTCGGCCCCCTGCTGTTGCGCTCGCTGCGCCGGCGCCTCAAACCAGGCGTCTTCGCAAATCAGCAGCCCGACGCGCACGGGCTGGCCACCGTCACCATTCACCTCAAAAACACAAGACTCATGGCCCGGCACAAAATAGCGCCGCTCATCAAAAACCTGGTAGTTGGGAAGCTCCTGTTTGGCGTAAGTGTGCTGCACCTTGCCGTCTCGCAGCACACTGGCCGCATTGAAACGCAGAGGTTGAGAGACTTATCTGGATCGAACATCGCCCCCGGATGGATGGCCCACCACCACCGTCAAGCCAGCAAGATCCTTGAGCGCGAGAGCCAACTCCTGCACCGCTTGGTCACAAGCCTCGATAAAGGAAGGACGCAGAAATAAATCTTCTGCAGCGTACCCGCAGATCGACAATTCGGGGGTTAGCAGCAGCTTGTGTCCCGCGGTATGGGCCGCTGATGCCGCATCTATGATTTTTTGGGCATTGCCCTTGAGATCGCCAACTACAAAGTTGAGCTGAGCGACGCACATCTTGAGAGTCATGGACCAGAGAGGAAAAGAGAATGCTTAAGCAGCCATTTGGCGTGTTGGATGATTATGTCATTCGGGTTTATGACTCCCTGACAGGTTTAGCCGAGGCGCAATGGGATGCCTTGGTTGACGAGAGTTCGGACCCGAGTCCGTTTATCCGCTACGCCTATCTCGACGCCCTACATAAAAGTGGCAGCGCCGCCGCTGAAACGGGCTGGACGCCCCGATACATCACCCTTTGGCAGCAATCAGACACCGGGCCTGAACAGGAATTCCTGGTCGGTGCATGCCCGCTGTACCTCAAGAGCCATTCCTATGGCGAGTATGTTTTTGATTGGGCCTGGGCGCAGGCTTATGAGCGCCATGGCCTGGATTACTACCCTAAGGCTCTGGTAGCCGTGCCGTTTACACCCGTGCCAGGCACAAGATTGCTGGCCAGAGATGGACAGGCGCGTGAAGCTCTGCTGCAATCGGTTTTGAACTGGTGCCAGCACCAGAAACTTTCGTCTTTGCACCTGCTCTTCCTCCGCACCAAGGATGAGGAAGCGGCCCAGACCTGCGGACTGTTGTTGCGCCACTCGGTGCAATTTCACTGGAATAACTGCATCGGTCACGGCCCTACCCCAGCAACCCAATCCGACGGCTGCGCTGAATCTGACGCCAAGTTCCGCAAATTTCAGGACTTCACCGACTTTCTGAACACACTCACCCAGGAAAAGCGTAAAAAAATTCGCCAGGAACGCCGCAAGGTGCAAGAAGCAGGCGTCACCATCCGGGCTATGCGCGGAGCACACATTTCCCGGGCGGACTGGGACTTTTTTTATAAATGCTACACCCGCACCTACCTCGAACACGGCAACGCACCCTACCTCCGACGGGACTTCTTTGAGCGCATGGCCCAAACCATGGCCAACCATTGGGTGCTGTTTGTCGCAGAGCGTAATGGGCAGCCCATAGCCTGCAGCCTGATTGGAATCAGTGAAGCGACGACCGAGACGCAATTGCTGGCAAATGCCGACGCGACGAGGGTAGCGTATGGACGTTACTGGGGCGCCCTGGAGCGCGTGGACTGTCTGCACTTTGAGCTGTGTTACTACGCGCCCATCGAGTGGTGCATCGCCCAGCAGGTGGACCGATTCGAGGGCGGCGCACAGGGCGAACACAAAATGGCCCGGGCGCTGATGCCGGTCAAAACCACCAGCGCGCACTGGCTGGCGATACCAGCGTTTTCAGAAGCCGTCGAGCGGTTTTTGGATCAGGAAAAAGCGGGGATTTCTGATTACCTGGATGATCTGGAGCAGCGGAGCCCCATCAAGGCTGAATAGATAACTAATCGGATGGCAGGCGGAATCGTCTTGCCTGCCTATTGAAGCGCCTACCTGGCGAGCGACTTGACCAACCCCATCTCGCCATCGCTCATCAGCACTTCAATGTTCATCACGATCAACATGCGCTCAGCCAATTGAGCAAGACCGACAATAAATCGCTCGTCGATGGCCGAATCAAACTGGGGTGCGGGCTTGACTGCATCGGGTGACAGGGTCACCACGTCAGACACCGAATCCACCACTGCACCTACCACGGTGCCACGGACATTGAGAATGATGACCACCGTGAACTCCGTGTACTCCACCGACGGCAAATTCAACTTAAGCCGCAAATCCATGATGGGCACGATGACGCCACGCAGATTGATCACACCCCTGATGAACTCAGGTGCATTGACCATGCGGGTAGGTTCTTCGAAGGACCGAATTTCTTGTACGCGCAGGATGTCAATGGCGTACTCCTCAGAACCCAGCCGCAAGGTCAGATACTGCCCACCCTCGGCCAGCGTGGATGGACGTGCCGTCTTGTCGTTATCGGAACTGACTGGCGCTGGCGTACGGGTGTTCATGGGTACAAATGTCTCCGGTTGATATCTGGCTGTGGTGGGCCAAACGATGATACCCCGCCCCGGAAACACACATAATTGAACTCAGCTCAAAATTCGGCCGCTTGGCCAGTGCGCCAATCTGGCGCCAGGAGTAATTCGTGTTCCCATCCCCTATCTCCACGCTTTCTCGGTGCTTCGCAGGTATCTGTGCCTTGCTGGGTTTGATTGCTTCTGGCTCTGTATTTGCGCATGCAACGAAAAACCAACTTACGGTTGGTGTGCTGCCCAACGTCAGTGCCAGATTGATTTATTCGAGTTACCAACCTTTGGATGCCTATCTGGAGCGCGTGACCGGACAGACAGTGGAAATTCAAACCGCAAAAGACTTCAAGGAGTTCAACGTCCGGACCCTCGGCGGCGAATACGACCTGGTGGTTACGGCGCCCAATCTGGGTCGACTGGCTCAGATCGACGGCAAGTGGGACGTGTTGGCAGTTTACGAACCCGCGATACCGGCTCTGCTCGTGACCCTCAAATCGAATGACAATTCGGGCGTGGATCAACTCAGGGGCAAGGCATTGGCGCTGGCCAACCCCCAGTCTCTGGTGGCCTTGGCGGGCTTGCAGTGGATCAAGACACAGGGCCTGCAACTGGACGCTGACTACAAGATAGCTATGGCTGCCAACGAAGACAGCCTGGGCACCCTGCTGACGACGGGGGAAGCACCACTTGCCATGATGAGTCAGGGCGAATTCAATGCCAAAACACCGGGGATGAAGCAGCTCCTCAGAATTGCAAGCACATTTGCACAAATTCCTGGCCTCTTCGTCTTGGCCAATCCCAAAATGAACCCCACTGAGCGCCTATCGCTCAAAAATGCCCTGATGAATTTCCAAAAATCGAATGAGTGGAGCAGTTTTTCTGAAGTTTCTGGTGTGAAAGGGATTCGAGAGTTGAGCAAAGCAGATACAGCATTTATCGATCCATTTGTGGAGACGACACGCACCTCACTCGGTAGCACTAAATAAATGATATTCAAACATCGTCTGGGCTTCAAATCCCAGCTTCTCCTGGCAGGCTTGTTGGTACAGATATCAACCTTGGGCCTGTTTGCATGGGGTTCATCAGTCTTGTTTAAAGACTATCTTGAAAATACCATGCAAACCCGGCTGGAGCAGACCAAGCCGCTTTTGAAATCTTCCCTGCTGACGCCACTACTACAAAGAGATTACGCGTCTATCAATGCCGTCTTGAGCGAGGTCATTGCAGGTGCAGACTTTATATATATCGAGGTGTGTGATCCAAGCGGTGTACTCATTGCATCGGCGGGTCGACCAGAGCGTACACCTGCTGTCACTACCGATAGTGAAACGAGCTCCGGAAAATCCCCCAAATCGGTAGGTGGCATGCAATCCATGCTGATGGAGCTGGACGGCAGCACAGTCGGATCTGTCAAGTTTGAACTGTCGATGACCAGCTTGCAGGACATGGTCAATAGCATTTTCAGCAACGTCGCGTACTTGAGCCTGCTCGCGCTTATCGCTTTCATGCTCATGCTGTGGGCAATTGCAAATGTGTTGACCCGCCCCTTGCTGCAACTTGCTCACGCCAGCGAAAAGATCCGATCTGGCAATTACGATTTGATGATTTCAGACCCCGGAAATGGCGAAATCGGACAACTGATACATGCCTTCAATCAGATGACGCTTGAGATCAGGGAAAAGATATCCACTCTCACGGTCAGCGAGGGTTTGCAAAAGCGATATCTTGACGATTTGCACAGCCAGAAGATCATTCTGGAAAAGGCACTCAAGCAAGCCCAGGGTGCAACCAAGACGAAGGCCGAGTTTTTATCGACCATGAGTCATGAAATTCGTACGCCCATGAATGCGATTTTGGGATTTTCACAACTTCTCAAAGAAACACATATTGATCAAAGACAGTCCGAATACATCAATAGTGTTCATTCTTCTGCAACCAGTCTGTTGTCGTTATTCAATGATATTCTTGATTTCTCAAAACTTGAATCCGGTCAAATAAAACTCGTCAACCAGTCATTCGCCTTATCGGATGTCCTACAGTCGGCGATCAATTTATTTATTTACCAGGTCAAAGAAAAAAATCTCAAGATCATTTCAGAAATATTCCCAGATGTTCCCAAATATCTTATAGGTGACGCAACCCGGATCAGGCAAATTCTGGTCAATCTGATTGGTAATGCCATCAAATTCACGGATCAAGGCGAAGTCAAGGTAGAGGTCCGCCAGATTGCACGCCCCGGACCTTACATCCTTCAGTTCTCCGTGACCGACACGGGCGTGGGTATGTCCCCCGAGCAACAAGCACGCATCTTTGCGCCCTTCTCACAGGGGGATGGTTCCAACACCAAACGCTTTGGCGGCAGTGGACTCGGTCTGGCGATCTGTAGGCACCTGATCGACATGATGGGCGGTGAGTTATCGATCAAAAGCACTCTTGGCCTGGGCTCCTGTGTCACCTTCACCTGTCAGGTCAAAGCCACAGGAGATACCCAGTTGGCGGCGCAGCCCACAAGCCCGCTGCTGGCTTCAGACTCAACGAAAGAATCTCTTTCGCCCACTGCCGCACCTGAGCTGACGGGTGTCAGGGTACTTTTGGTGGAGGACGATAAATTCAATGCCATGTTGGCCCTGGCGTTTCTTCACAAGCTGGGCATGCAGGTGCGCCAGGCTGGCAATGGCCAAGAAGCCATAGAGGCAATAGCCCAGCATACCTTCGATATCGTCCTGATGGACCTGCAAATGCCCGAACTCGATGGCCTGAATGCCACCCGGCAGATCCAGGCGCGCTGGGGCGACAGTGCTCCGCCCATCGTTGCCATGTCCGCCGCCACACAGGCAGAAGATCTGCAAGATTGCATTGAAGCGGGCATGGTCGACCAAATCAGCAAGCCCGTTGAACTTGAGGTCATGAAAACAGTGCTGCAGCGTTGTCTGCAATCCGCCATGAAGCCTGCGGTGGCAGAAAGAAACACCCACAATACATTGGACGATATAGCCACGGCAAGGCTGGGCCAGCTGGCAGACAAACTGCAGCAAAGTCTGGAAGAAAACCTGACCTCTGCACGCAAGCTGTGCGATGAAATTACCAGCGCCATCGAGGCGACTGCGCTGGCCAACGAGTTCAGGCCCGTTGCAGAACATACACGCCGATTGAAATACAAGGACGCCTTATTGGCGCTTGCCGATTTCAGGCAAAAAATCGTCAATAAAAGCCATTAAGATGAGCCATGGTTCAGCCCCTGCTACTCGTCGTTGACGACATACTGGAAAACGTTTTCGTCTTGGCGGATACGCTGTCGGAAGACTATGAAGTCCAATTTGCCACCTCTGGCCTGGAGGCCCTGCAACTGGTTCAGCGTCGCAAACCAGATTTGATCCTGTTGGATGTCATGATGCCGGACATGGATGGCTACGCGGTCTGCGCCGCGTTGAAGGCCACATCCACCACTCGTGATATCCCCGTCATTTTCGTGACGGCAAAAAATGACTTTGAAAGTGAAACCAAAGCGCTGGATGCAGGTGCGGTTGATTTCATCCATAAGCCCGTCAACCAGGCCATTGTCCGAGCGCGGGTGAAGGTTCACATCGGCATCCGGGCACGTGAACGCGAGCTGATTGAGCTGACGGACAAACTGGAAAAGCTGGCCCAGGAGAACTTGCGGCTGTCTTTTACCGACGGGCTCACCGGTTGCTACAACAGACGTCACATCGACCTGGCATTGCCTACCGAAGCCGAGCGCGCATCACGGTATGGGCGCTCCCTGTCGGTCATTTTTTGCGATATCGACCACTTCAAAAAAATCAACGACAAGTACGGCCACAGCAATGGCGACAAGGTACTGCGTGAATTGATACAAAGAATTCGCAGGGAACTGCGCAGTGAAATTGACTGGGTTGCGCGTTATGGTGGCGAGGAGTTTCTGGTGGTGTTACCAGAAACCACGCTGGCGGACGCCAACAAGATTGCGGAGCGTCTGAGGCGTGCCATAGAAAAGTCGCCCTTCGATTGTGGCGAGGAGCTGCAACTGCCAGTTACCTCTAGTTTTGGAGTCACTCAGTACCGGGATGGCGAGGGCGCACCTGTATTCATCAGCAGGGCCGATACCCTGCTTTACCAGGCGAAATCTAATGGTCGTAATTGCGTAGTGGCGAACTAGACAGGCGCCAATATTGAGCTGTCTTCATTTTTCGCAGGTATGAGCAACCCCGAGAACTCCCAGTCAACGCCTGGCCCAGCAACCTCATGGGCGGCACGAGTAGGCAAACTTTTTGGCGGTCTGGTGCAACCGGCCAACAAGGTTACGGCCGAGCGACGTGACACCCCCACTCAAGAACCCGAGAAATTAACGGTCTTTGACCTGGAGGAACTGTTGCGTGAACTGGCAAACGAATGCCAGAGTGACGCCACGCATGGGTCTATTCGGCTGCTCTTTGACACGGACACGGGTTTGCATTCGCCTCTGCTCGGAAAACCCGTGGCACTGCATCTCACCTTGGCGAGGCTTCTGAAATCCACATGTGCAAGGTCCCAGCCGGGAAAAGTGGTCCTGACCGTACGTGCCAGTGAGCTCGATACCCAACGGGTCACGGTCACTTTCAAAATCGAAGACAGTGCATCCGACTCACATCAAACCACGACCACCTCGCAAAAAGAGGCGTCACTTGCCGATGAAACCCTGCGACTGGCTCATCAAAGTGCCCGACTTCTGGGAACTGAACTTGAGATTTTTGGCAACCAAGCCCCAGGGAAAGGCCAACTGATTCAATTCAAGATCTCTTGCGAAAAAAACCTGGTCCAGGCAAAAGCCAGGCCGGGTGCCGGGGCCACCGGCAAAGATCTAACCTTGCCGTTGGGTAAGGTGGTGCAGACCGTGATCATCGAACCCGATGATTTATCGCGCAAAGTCTTCAAACGCATGATGGGTGGCTTGGGATGCAGTGTTCAGACTGCGGTCACGCTACAGGAGGCCGCAGCATTCATCCGAGGGATAGCCTTTCAAAAGGGCCAGCATCTCGTGCTTGTCTTTCATCAAGACTTAAAGACTTCGCAGGCAGAGTCAGATTGGAAGAACCTGTACGAGGCACTGGAGTCCGATGCCATAAAAAAGGTTCAGATTTCTCTGGTGCAACTTGTCAACCACACCACGTTACTGAGTGCTGCCGCACTGCCGTACTCTGGCATTCAGGCGTGGCCCATGCAGACACTGGCATTGCCGCAAACACAGGGCCAATTGGCTGAATTGATTCAAGTAATCACCCGTGCCGAGCCAGATGTCAAACAAGCCAACACGCTACGCGCGCCGCTGTTGGGTGGTTTGCGTTTGCTGGTGGTCGAAGACGATCCCATCAACCAGTTTCTCGCACTGACCCTGCTGGAAAACGAGGGTGCCAGCGTGCGGGTGGCAGGTCATGGCCAACAATGCCTGGACATGTTGCATGTGTCGCCGCAGGCATTTGATCTGGTTTTAATGGATCTGGAGATGCCGGTGCTGACGGGTTTGGAGACTTGCCGCCACATACGTAGCAGCCCCGACCTCAGGCATCTCCCACTCGTCGCGGTCACTGGCCACGATCTGGAAGCAACACGGGTGGAGTGTCTGCAGGCCGGTTTTGATGACTGTCTCAACAAGCCGCTGGACGTCGAAATACTCCGCAACACCGTCCTCAAGTACGCTAAAAAACCGAGGACGTACGCTGCCATACAACCGCAAGCAAAGAGCACGCAGCAAGGCGCAACAGAAGCGGCAATTCTGGACATAGCCCTTGCCCTCAGCCGCATGGGGGGCGACATCAATATCTTCAGATCTGTTGCGCCGCAGTTTCCACAGCACGCCCTGGACCTGCATGCACAAGCAATTGCCTATTTGACTGCGGGCGATATCAAAAGTTGCGCTCGTGCCCTGCACAGTTTGAAAAGCGTCGCGGGTACCATGGGGGCGAGCGCATTGACGCAAGCCTGCATCGAAGCAGAAAACATCGCTACCCGCGCTCAGTTCGATGTACAGGAAACCGCGCAGGCTATCGACGCCATAAACCGCATTTTGGCGACAACCATCGAGGCACTGGCGCGGTGGGAGGATGAGGCCCTGAAGTAGAAGTTACAACGTGTACCGGTAGCCTGCATTTTTAGTTTTTATTGAGTATCTGCACACTACGGGCCCAAGATAAAGCCATACATGGACCCAGCCGGGAAAGTACATCTCGAGTTAAGCCATTTCAGCAGGATCCGACACTCAAAAAAGTATGAACTGGATTTCGTGCAAACGAAAAAAATCCCTTGTAGCTCACTGAGTTACAAGGGATTTTCCGTTTTAGTGGCGGAGAAGGCGGGATTCGAACCCGCGGTGGGTTTTACCCCACGCACGCTTTCCAGGCGTGTGACTTAAACCACTCATCCACCTCTCCTAGCAACTCGTATTTTATCCGACGAATTGAGTACTTTTTGCGGCGGCACCTGCCAGTAAACATAAAAAAAGGAGCCACCCTAAGGCGGCTCCATGTTCTGCCTGGTATGAACCGGGCGGAGGAGGCTCAGCGCGATTAGCGAATCACAGCCAAGGTGGTGCGCTGACCGCCCTTATAGGTCATGAGCGTAAGAGCGCCGTTCTTGATGTCGCCCTTTTCGTCAAAGGAGATGGGGCCGGTCACGCCCTTGTAGTCTGCCGTTGCAGCCAGCACGGGCAGGTACTTCGCAGGATCGGTGGAGTTGGCCTTGACCATGGCAGCGACCATGACCTTGACGGAGTCATAGACGTAGGGCGCATACACCTGCACGTCAGCGTTGAACTTGGCCTTGAACTTGGTCTTGAACTCTTCCATGCCAGCTTTGGCTTCACCTTCCACGCCACCAGCTTCAGCACAGTAAACCTGGTCGTCAGACATGCCATCGCCAGCCAACTTAGCCAACTCGCTGGAGCAGATACCGTCACCGCCCATGAACTTAGCCTTGATGCCCAGGGACTTCATTTGCTTCAGCATGGGGCCAGCAACGGCGTCCATACCACCAAAGAAGACAACGTCGGGCTTCTTGCCCTTGATGGTGGTCAAGATGGAGTTGAAGTCGGTGGCCTTGTCGGTGGTGAACTCTTTGGCGACCACTTTGCCGCCAGCAGCTTCAACTGCCTTGGTGAACTCTTCAGCAACGCCTTGGCCGTAGGCGGTACGGTCATCCACCACGGCGATGTTTTTGCCCTTGAGGGTCTCGATGGCGTACTTGCCCAGGGTGCTGCCCAGATGCACGTCGTCAGCCACCACACGGAAGGCTGTCTTGAAGCCTTGGCGGGTGTATTTGGGATTGGTGGCAGAGGGGGAGATTTGAGGAATACCAGCGTCGCTGTAAATCTTGGATGCTGGGATGGTGGTGCCCGAATTCAGGTGACCCACAACGCCAACCACTTTGGCATCGGCCAACTTTTGTGCAACTGCGGTGCCTTGCTTGGGATCGGCGGCATCGTCCTCAGCCATCAGTTCAAGAGTGACCTTCTTGCCGTCAATCGTGACACCTGCAGCGTTCAACTCTTCGATCGCCAAACGAGCGCCGTTTTCGTTGTCTTTACCCAGGTGAGCAATGGCGCCACTGGTAGGTCCAACGTGACCAATCTTCACAACTGCAGCAGCAGGTGCAGCTGCAGTAGCTGCTGCAGGGGCAGCGGCCTCTTCTTTTTTGCCACAAGCGACCAACAGGACGGCGGCGGCCACAATGGTCAACGTGCTCTTAACCGTGAATTGCATAGATACTCCAAGTTGAATTTATGAAAGCCCGTGAATGTTTCTGTTCACAACCTAACGATACAACAATTTTCAATCCCTCAACATCAGGGGATTCACTAGGTTGTAAATGTGGTTAGTCGCGGCGCACTTTAGCCAGCGCCTCGGCAACAGACTGCCGGACCAACAGGCTCATCTCGGCATAGATGCGCGACTCAAGCGCCAGCATGTGCTCACTGAGCAGCGTATTGACCAAATCGGCGGTTTTAGGTTCGAGCAGCGCGGTGATCTGATCCGCAAGCGACCCTGCTTCCAGAGAGGTTGAACTTGGAGCGTCAGGTATGGCAACCGACAACCCTGCCGGCTCCACCACTTCAGTTAGCGTAGGCAAATACCTGGGCAATGGCTTGGTCGACTTGTCAGGCACGTTCAAGCTCCTGCGCTGGCCACATCAAAACGCGCCAATTTGTAGCCACTGTCACTATAGTGCTTCCAGCGCATGCGGGCGCTTTGACGATCATCGTCAGACTGGGCAACCAATTCAATAAGACGCTCAAATTGATCAAAACCATCGGGGACAGCGTCACCCAAATTCACCAGCCAGGGGTGACTTTGGCCCGGCACCGGCTGCTCTGCCAGTAACACGGGAGATCGGCGTACTTGCTGGTCGGTACCGTCATTGAACACATGAGGCACAAAATCAAGGGCAGAAAAGGTCCACAGCCGCGTGTCCAACTCCTGCAGAACAGACTGTGGCCCGGTTACGGTCAGCCTGGCACCGCTGTTCACACCTTTACGCAGCAAACGGCAGGCGTATTGCAACTTGTCCGGCACATTGAAGTGAAAGGCGATGTCGGTCACGTAGGTGGCCCTGGTAATCGGCTTGTTTCTTACTGGTTTATTTTTTCTTGCGGCCCGAGGAAACTGCTGCGCGCCGGACCAGGAAGTCCACCAACATAGCGACCGGGCGACCGGTTGCTCCCTTGGCTGCCCCGCTCTTCCAGGCCGTACCGGCAATGTCCAGGTGCGCCCAAGGCTGCTTGGCGACAAACTTTTGCAGAAACTTGGCGGCAGTCACCGCACCGGCAGCACGCCCGGCAATATTGGCCATGTCGGCAAAATTGGACTTCAGGCCCTCGCCATACTCGTCATCCAGGGGCAGGCGCCAGCAAGTGTCCAGGGTCTCCTCGCCGCTTTGCAGAAGTTGCTCAGCCAGTTCATCACTGGAGGAGAACATGCCACTGCGCACGCCACCCAAGGCGACGACACAGGCCCCTGTGAGCGTCGCTATATCGACCACCGCTGCGGGTTTGAAACGCTCGGCATAGGTCAGGGCGTCACACAGGATCAAGCGGCCCTCGGCGTCTGTATTAAGTATCTCGATGGTTTGCCCGCTCATGCTGGTGACCACGTCCCCGGGCTTCACTGCCTGCGGGCCCGGCATATTTTCACAGGTGGGAATGAGCCCGACGACCGACACCGCCGGTTGCAGCTCGCCCAGGGCCTGGAAAACACCCAGCACGCTGGCGGCACCGCACATGTCAAACTTCATTTCATCCATCTCGGCCGAGGGCTTGATGGAAATGCCACCCGTGTCGAAGGTGATGCCTTTGCCGATCAGAACGACAGGCGCATCCTTGGGCGCGCCGCGCAGGTAGCGCAGCACGATGAAGCGCAGAGGTTCCTGAGAACCTTTGGCGACAGCTGTGAAAGAGCCCATGCCCAAGCCCTGAACCTCCTCAGGTCCGAGCACTTCGCATTCAACATGCGGCAGGTGAACAAGGGCCTGGGCAGCCTGCCCAAGCATGGTGGGGGTGGCGTGGTTGGCGGGGCGGTTGGCCCACTCCTTGGCCAGTTCGATGCCAGATAGAGTCGCCGTGGCCAAAGCCAGGGCGCCGGTCAGCGTATCTGCGTCGGGCACCCCCACCACCACAGACTGAAGATGGCGAGCTTCCGGCTTGGACTTGGTGGTACCGTAGACATAGCTACCCTCCCCCACTGCCAAAACAGCGGCACGCAAGGCTTGTTCTGACACAGCCTTGGTGGCACACAACAACAGGCGCTTGACAGACTTTTGCTTAGCCAGCAACGACACTGCAGTGGCCACCGCCTTGCGCACCTGTTTTGCAGAGCCATCGCCCATGCCCACAAGCACCAATCTGCCCGCTTTCACGCCAGGCGTGCGAAATAGGTTCAGGGCCTTGCCAGCCGATGTTTCGAAGTCTCCACTTTTGAGTGCCTGAGTGATCAGGATGGAGAGTGGGTCTTTGGCCGTCAGACGCCCATCTCCCACCAACACCACCAGGGCGTCACATTCAAAGTCCTTGGCGGCACGCAAGCCGACGCTGTGTAGTTCAAAGTCCA
This sequence comes from Pseudomonadota bacterium, assembly GCA_046046715.1. Lineage (GTDB taxonomy): Bacteria > Pseudomonadota > Gammaproteobacteria > Burkholderiales > Burkholderiaceae_C > JBEEJZ01. The sequence goes on from JBJOJH010000227.1 coordinate 14,778, forward strand.
TAATTCAGCTTTTGTATTTTGCTGATGTTATTCCATTCCTCCTTGCGAAAAGAGCTGGCCAGAAGCTTCGGCGCCACACTGATCGTGCTGGCGACCGTCATCATGACCATGACGCTCATCCGCACGCTGGGACAGGCTTCGCTGGGCAGGTTCAACCCGTCGGATGTGAGCCTGATCATGGGCTACACCGTGCTGGCCTATATGCCCACCATCCTGACCATGAGCCTGTTCATTGCATCGGTCAGCACGCTTTCACGCATGTACCGGGACAGCGAGATGGTGATCTGGTTCAACAGTGGCCGGGGCCTGCTGTCACTTTTGTACCCCTTGTTCCGCTTTGCATGGCCGGTGTTCCTTGTTGTCCTGGCGCTTTCCACGCTGGTGCTGCCTTGGTCCAACCAGCAAATTGACGACATGAAAAGCGCTTACGAGCGGCGCAGTGATCTTGCCAGGGTCGAACCAGGGCAATTTCAGGAGTCGGCGGGTGGCCAGCGGGTTTTCTTCATCGACAAGGACACACCGGGCGCCCGGACCGGGAGCAATGTCTTTATTGCAAGCACCGAGCCACTCAAGGAAACGATCACCTCTGCGCGCCAGGGACGAATTGATATCCGGGATGGCGACTCCTACCTGATGCTCGAAAGCGGCCAGCGCCTGGAGCGCAACACCCAGACCTCTGAAATCAAGATCAGCGAGTTTTCAAGCTACGGCACCCGCATAGGTTCGGCCCCGGGACTTGCCGAAGATGGGCGTGCGGTCAACACCTTGCCTACACAGACGTTATTGCGCAGCAACAACCTGTCACACCGGGGCGAGTTGTCCTGGCGCTTTGGCATGGTGCTGGCAGCATTGAACTTTGTAATCCTGGCGGTCGCGGTGTCCAACGCGAACCCGCGGGTGGGACGCAGCGCCAGTCTGGGCTTTTCGATGGCCTCCTTCATTGTTTATTACAACCTGATCAGTCTGGGACAAAACTGGATATCCACCGGACAAGTGCGCCTGGAGGCCTGGTTGCTGGCGCTACACGGGGGCGCCTTTGCTCTGGCCATATGCTGGTTGTTGGTTAGGCATCACCAATGGCGAATCTGGCCGCACATGGCCACCCGCAGGAAACAAGGCGCCGGTCGATGAAAACCATACGCAGGCTGATTTATGGCGAGGTGGTGCGCTCGGTTGCCTTTGTCACGCTGGGCTTTCTATCGCTATTCATGTTCTTCGACCTGGTGGAGGAGATGAAGGCACTGGGTCGATATGCGCAGGCCGGTTACCGCGTAGAGCACGCATTGACTTATGTGCTGCTCATGATTCCCAGCCATTTATACGAGTTGCTGCCTATCACCGTGCTGATAGGCACCATATTTGTCATGGCCCGCCTGGCACAGAGCTCGGAATTCACCATCCTGCGCACCAGCGGCCTGGGCCCCTGGCGCGCACTGGGCACCTTGCTGTCATTGGGCCTGGCATTTGTCGTGCTGACCTTCACATTGGGTGACTACTTGTCACCCGTGGCGGACCGCACTGCCCAGCTACTCAAAGCCCGTTACCAAGGCAACATCACGCTGGGGCAAACCGGCGCATGGCTCAAGGAGCGCCAGGCTTACAGCCAATTTGCAACCAATGTGGCACAACTGACCCCCGATGGCGGCATGCGCGGCATCAGGGTGTTCGAGTTTGATAACCAGGGCTATTTGCTTTCCACCCTGCATGCAGCCCAAGGGCGGTTTTCTGAGAACGACGACGCCTGGGTGCTTCAGGACGTGGACCGAAGCGACTTCACCACGCGCGACAAGGACAAAGCACAGGTTCAAAGCAGGCGCTTGCCCAGTTTTCGCTGGCCCACGCAGATCACGGCAGAAATGGTGTCATCTGCCCTGCTCAAACCGGAACGCATGAGCACAGTGCACCTGTTTCAGTACATGCGCCACCTCGAAGCCAACCGCCAATCCGCCCAGCGCTACGAGATCGAGTTTTGGAAGAAAGTGTTCTACCCTCTCAGCTGCCTGGTCATGGTGGTGCTGGCGTTGCCATTTGCCTATCTGCATTTCAGGTCCGGGGGGATTTCGGGCTATGTCTTTGGCGGTGTGATGGCCGGCATCAGCTTTTTCCTGCTGAACAATGTGTTTGGCTATTTGGGCAATTTGCAAAACTGGATGCCATGGCTGACAGCGGCTCTGCCCGGCATGCTTTACAGCGTTTTGTCCTTGGCCGCCTTTGGCTGGCTGGTGTTGCGTCGATGAATGAATAAGGCTGACATGGAACAAAAAGCGGTGATTCTTTTTGCGCACGGCTCGAGAGACCCCCTTTGGCGACAACCCATGGACGCAGTGGCCCAACGGATTCAATCCCAGGATGCTTCGGTGATGGTCCGATGCGCCTTTTTGGAGCTGACCCAGCCCGACCTGGCGTTCAGCGCGGCCGAACTCATCTCGTTAGGAGCCCGGCAAATCACGGTAGTTCCCATGTTTTTGGGTGTGGGCAAACATGCACGCGAAGATCTTCCGGTGCTGATGAAGCAGCTGAAAGCTGCCCATCCCGATGTCGTTTTTCGATTGCAGCCAGCCGTCGGTGAACAAGCCCGGCTGGTGGAGCTTTTGGCACAGATTGCCCTTACAGATTGATGGCGGCGCCTGTCGTGCACGCCCAATCACCGATCCCGCACGTCTGGTAGACCCATGAACCTTCACCAATTTCGCTTCGTCCAGGAAGCCAGCCGTCGCAACCTCAACCTGACAGAGGCAGCGCGTGCGCTGCACACTTCACAACCGGGGGTCTCCAAAGCGATCATCGAGCTTGAAGAAGAGTTGGGAGTCGAAATCTTTGCCCGACACGGCAAACGACTTAAGCGAATCACCGAGCCTGGCGAGCACGTGTTGCGCAGCATCGAGATCATCATGCGTGAAATCGGCAACCTGCGACGCATCGGCGAACAATACAGCGCCGAGGACAGCGGCACGCTGTCGCTAGCCACCACACATACCCAGGCCCGCTACGTGCTGCCCGACCCTGTCGCCAAGCTGAGGTTGGACTACCCCAAGGTCAATGTGAGCCTGCATCAGGGATCACCCGATCAGGTGGCGCGCATGCTGATCGATGAGATCGCAGAAGTCGGCATCGCCACCGAGTCACTCGCCGCCTACGATGAACTGGTGACTCTGCCGTGCTACGAGTGGCAGCATGTGCTGGTGTTGCCAGTGGGCCACCGCTTGTGCAACCTGGAGCGCATCACGCTGGAAGACATCGCCCAGGAGCCCCTGATCACCTACCACCCTTCCTACACGGGCCGCACCAAAATTGATCAGGCCTTTGCCACCCGCAAACTGCAGCCACGCGTTGCCCTGGAGGCCATCGACTCCGACGTGATCAAGACCTACGTGCGTCTGGGATTGGGCGTGGGCATTGCCGCAGAAATGGCGGTGCGTGATGTGCTGCTCGAAGGCGACAAAAGCGATCTGGTGGTTCGACCCGCCGGGCAGCTGTTTGGCCAGAATGTCACGCGGGTGGCCTTCAAGCGTGGCGCCTACCTACGCAATTTCGTGTATCGCTTTGCCGAACTGCTCAGCGACCGCCTGGACCGCAACCTGATCGCCCGCGCCATGACCGGGCAGGTGAATGACTATGAGCTCTGACGACGCCGCTTTCACGCCCAACCTGCAAAGCCGACTGCCACAGGTCGGCACGACCATCTTTACCGTGATGTCGGCTTTGGCCAGCGAAACCGGGGCGGTCAACCTGGGACAAGGTTTCCCGGATTTCGACTGTGACCCCAAGCTGATTGAGGCGGTGACCGACGCCATGACCCGCGGACTCAACCAGTACCCGCCCATGACCGGCGTCCCGGCGCTACGCGAAGCGATCGCGAGCAAGATCGAGGCGCTGTATGGCCGCGCCTATTCCGCGGTGACCGACATCACCGTGACAGCTGGCGCCACACAGGGCATCCTGACGGCCATCCTGGCGATCGTGCACCCTGGCGATGAGGTCATCGTGCTCGATCCCTGCTACGACAGCTATGTTCCCAATATCGAGTTGGCGGGCGGCGTGGCCGTTCGTGTGCCGCTAGGTCAGTTGGGCGTTGCCGGCAGCTTCAGGCCCGACTTTGGCCGCATCTCAGCAGCCATCACACCCAAAACCCGGGCCCTCATCATCAACACCCCGCACAACCCCAGCGGTACAGTGTGGTCAGACGCCGACATGCGGCGCCTGCAAGAGCTGTTGGTCCCCACAAACGTATTGCTGATCAGCGACGAGGTGTATGAGCACATGGTGTTTGATGGCGGCCAGCACCAGAGTGCAGCGCGTTTTCCCGGTTTGGCCGCTCGTGCCTTCATCGTGTCCAGCTTTGGTAAAACCTATCACGTCACCGGTTGGAAAGTGGGTTTCGTTGCGGCACCGCCAGCACTCAGCGCCGAGTTCCGCAAGGTTCACCAGTTCAATGTCTTCACGGTCAACACCCCCGTGCAGCACGGACTGGCAGCCTATATGGCCAACGCCGAACCGTATCTGGGGCTAAGCGCCTTTTACCAGCGCAAGCGGGACCTGTTCCGCGAGGGCCTGGCACACACCCGGTTTCGCATCTTGCCAGGCGAAGGTACCTACTTTCAGTGTGTCGATATCTCTGGCCTGGCGGTGCCCGAGCGACGCCTGGGAGAGGCTGAGTTCTGCAAATGGCTGACCACCGAGATCGGTGTTGCCGCGATCCCCTTGTCGGCCTTTTACGTCGACGGTTTTGAGCAAGGCGTGGTGCGCTTCTGCTTTGCCAAGAAAGACGAGACGCTGCACACTGCGCTGCAGCGTCTGGCCCGGCTCTAGCTGTTCACCTGGGCCCAGAGTTTGTCGAGCCGTTTCACGCTCACCGGCTGAGGCGTGCGCAGCTCTTGAGCAAAAAAGCTCACCCGCAGTTCCTCCAGTAACCAGCGAAACTCCTGCATGCGCTCATCCACAGCGCCTTTGCGCTCGGCCACGAGTCGCCAGTAGCGCTGCTCCTGCGGGCGCAGTTCGGCCATGCGGGCGGCATCACGCGTAGGGTCGGCCCTGAAC
>JBJOJH010000228.1:0-7862 GCA_046046715.1 Pseudomonadota bacterium
TGTCTACCCACGAACGCAAAGCCCGCACCCAATTCCAGCAAGAACTGAGTGACATGTTTCACCAGTGCATCCTCGATGGCACGCTCTTGCGCCTCTTTGCCCAAGCCCAAAAAATCCAGCCGATACGGGTCTTTCAGTGATTCTCTTGCCAGGTCAGACTGCGGCTGAGGCAAGGCCTGGCTGAAATTGGTAACGGCCGTGCCGACCCGCTGCCTCAAGCCCGACTCGATTTGCATCACCAGCACATTGCGAGACCAGCCGTTTTCAATGGCCTGAGCCGCATACCATTGCCGCTCTTGGGCGGTTTGTAGCTTGTCCAGCAAGGCCAATTGTTGGTACCACGGCAATTGTGCAAGCACCGCTTGCACAAACTCCACGTCTGGCCAGGCCTGCGCAAACGCTCGCATGTACTTCAGGTTGCGCGGCGAAAAGCCTTTCATGTCTGGGAAAGCGTTGCGCAAATCACGGGCTAGGGTATCTACCACCTTGCTACCCCATCGCTGCTGCGCCTGACGCTCCAGAATATCTTGACCGATTTGCCAGTACAGCAACACCAGCTCGCGGTTCACAACCAGGGTGGCGCGCTGCTGGGCGGTATGAATGCGTCGCTTGAGTTCAGTCAGCCAGTCGGCATAGCCGGGTGGCATTGCTTCTAGCGTGGGGGAATGTTCGCTTTCGTTCATGCTGCGGATCCTTCACAGGCACTTCACTATGGTCGGGGGCCAGACCTATATGTAAATTTTTTCTAAAAATAAATGGCAGGCTGATTCAGGATTGTCCATGAGGAAATTGACGCTGCCCTTAGCTGCGTCTCAGACTAAGGTCTCGTTTGCCCGACAAAGCAATATCAATCGCATCGCTAAGCACCCCGGTCGCACTGCCTGTTTGACAGGCAACGGCCCACAAGCCAGGCGGGGCGCGGTTGCCGGGAGTTGTTGGGGCGCTTATCCACAGGGTGGGGCACAGGCGGTGGGGGTAACTGGGCGGTTAGCAGCGGTTGCGAACATCGGCAGGCGTTAAGCTCGGGCCCCAACTGTTGACCACCCTCTGTACCCGCCATGCTTTCTACCCAAGACAAAACCCGCATCGACGACACCCGCATTGCATCGGTACGCCCGCTGCTCACCCCCGCTTTGCTGGAAGAGCAACTGCCTGCGTCACCCCGCCACCTGGCACTGGTGGAGCAGTCTCGCAAGGACATCTCTGCCGTGCTGCGGGGGCAGGACGACCGGCTGGTTGTGGTGGTGGGCCCCTGCTCCATTCACGACCACGACCAGGCCATTGCCTACGCCAAGCTGCTCAAGACCGAGGCCGACAAACATGCGCAAGACCTGTTGGTGGTGATGCGTGTGTACTTCGAAAAACCCCGCACCACCGTGGGCTGGAAGGGCTACATCAACGACCCCCATCTGGACGGCAGCTTTGCCATGAACCAGGGGCTGACCATGGCGCGCAAGCTCTTGCTGGACATACTGGACCTGGGCATGCCCGTGGCCACGGAGTTTTTGGACTTGCTCAGCCCCCAGTTCATCAGCGACCTGGTGACCTGGGGTGCCATAGGCGCCCGCACCACAGAAAGCCAAAGCCATCGGCAACTGGCCAGCGGTCTGTCTTGCCCGGTGGGCTTTAAAAATGGCACCGACGGCGGCGTCAAGGTGGCGGCAGATGCCGTGGTGGCATCGCAGTCGCCGCACGCCTTTATGGGCATGACCAAAATGGGCCAGGCCGCCATTTTTGAAACCCGCGGCAATCAGGACGTCCACATCATTCTGCGCGGCGGCAAGCAGCCTAACTACAGCGCACAAGACGTCGATGCCGCTTGCAAGGTGCTTCAGGGTTCGAGTTTGGCGCCCATGGTGATGGTCGATGTGTCTCATGCCAACAGCAGCAAGCAGCACCAGCGACAAATCGACGTATCTCATGACGTGGCCGCCCAAGTGGCCGGCGGGGACAAACGCATCATGGGCCTGATGATCGAAAGCCACCTGCATGAAGGGCGGCAAGACCTGAAAGTGGGCCAGGCCCTGCAGTACGGTGTGTCGGTGACCGATGCCTGCATCAGCTTTGAACAAACCGTGCCCGTGCTGGACGTCCTAGCCAAGGCTGTGCAGCTGCGCCGGCAGGGCTAAAACCACCTTCCGCACAGACCAATGGAAGTTGATTTGTTGTGAACGATCGATTACAAAAGGCTCTTTTCAGGCATTGCGTATGACCAAGCAAATCAAAGTTGCAGACCTGCCAGAGTTCGACATGGCAGACTACCTTAAAACCCCCGAAGACATTGCCCAGTACATCACCATCGTTCTGGAAGACAACGACCCAAGTGAGCTGGCCGTTGCATTGGGGCACATTGCAAAAGCGCAGGGAATGACCCAAATCGCCCAGTCAGCTGGCCTGACCCGCGAGGCGCTTTATAAAGCCTTGCGTCCCAACGCTCAACCCCGGTTTGACACCATCGCCCGCGTCTGCCAAGCGCTGGGCGTGCGGCTTGTAGCGCAAGCGACGCCTGTGTAAAAAGCGGGGCGCCGCCCATGGCCAGAACCGCCCATGTGAGCGAAACGCCGGCCACCGCAGTGCTGAAGGCTCACCGCATTGCTTACACCGAGCACCCCTACGACTACCTGGAGCACGGCGGCGCCCAGCACAGTGCGGCGGTGCTGGGGCTAGACCCATTCAGTGTGGTCAAGACGCTCATCATGCAAGATGACAAGGCTGCCCCGCTGGTGGTGCTGATGCACGGCAACCGCAGCGTATCGACCAAAAACCTGGCCCGGCAGATCAAGGCCAAATCGGTAGAACCCTGCAAACCCGAGGTGGCCAACCGCCACAGCGGCTACCTGGTGGGCGGCACCTCGCCCTTTGGCACCCGCAAAACCATGCCCGTGTACATTGAAGAAACCATCCTGGCGCTGCCCAAGATCTGGATCAACGGCGGCCGACGCGGCTTTTTGGTGGGCATCGACCCCAAGGTGTGTACCGAGCTGCTGGGCGCGAAGACGGTGGTGTGTGGGTTGGAGATGTGAGCGGCGGGTGGTTTATTTGCCTAAAGCAAGTACCCATACTCTTCTTTAACCAAACACAATTGCGTGTACATCGATGAAACCTACATGCAGTCGATAAGGAACTCATCGAGCGAGCCTGTCTGAAATTTTGTGTGTGAGGCATGCCATGACGGCAAGGAGCATGCATTCCGAGCAAGACGAAGCTGAAGAACGCTGCAGTAGCCTAGAGGTCGGCCGCACTACCCAAGATTCCTGAGGGGCTGCTGGATCAGTTGGTTCAGGGCCTGATGACGGCCGAATCGATCCAGGACGCCACGACAGCCCAGAAGAAGGCGCTCATCGAGCGCGCTCTGGTCGGGAGCTCACCCACTTGTCCAACATGGCTACCTAGTTTGGCTTCCAGTCCGGCAGTTGCTTGACTGATTCCTAGATTGCTGGCCAGGTACCTTCGGAAAAATAGTACGAAGAATGTGGCTGTGTCTGACCCCTACCGGGTTTTTGGCGAGGTTCCATTTGGGGATCAGCGAATCACCCAGACTGCATCCGCGGGCGGTTTTTTTAGAAACGATTTTCTTAAGAGCCCCGACCCCTGTTATCTTAGTTCACGCCAGATTTCTGGTTTGTTTTGAAATAGTTTTTCTAATACCCGAACAACAGATTGGTTAGGTATTTCTGACAAGAATTTTAAAAGATCAGCATTATTTGCTTCGGCAATTCGCTGAAGATAGTTATTCTCTGGCAAGATGGATTTAAATGCGTATGCAAATTCAGAAATAGCCGTTTCTTCCCATCTCTGAATCTCGGCGAGTATTAGCTTTCCCCTCAAGGCGAGGAGTCTTTTAGTCACACTCTCAACGGGTAGGCTAAAAAATTCACGATTCCCATTGACTCTGAAGGAATCAAACTCATCATGAAGAGCGAACTCGAGATCTTTGGGGTTCTCCGTGAGTACTGAGCACTCGATGACAAATGGCGTGGGCACTCCCGTAGTGGCAGATAGTTCAGTCACACGCTCTTTAACGTTTCGCTCAGTAGAGCCAATTTTGACTATGCCTTGCATCGACGGATTTGATAGTACATAAACATACCCAGCCGTAGATGAAAAGTCGTGTTCTTGAGAGCTTGTCATTTAGTAGTTCATCAAATTTCTATTTGGACAGGATCAGGAACTCATCAAGATCAAAATCAGTGACCCGATAATGTTGCAGCATTTTTTCAATCTGAGGCCGGTCAATTAAATCAACTTGGTTGAAGGCAGCCTGCTCGGTGGCAGCTGAATTAAAACACTGATTCGTGATAGCTACTTTTTTGAACCTCACGCTTGGCATCTTGGACTGGTATCGCATTGCACCACCAACGACTTCTTTGATGGCATCCCAGCCGATGGAAGCGGATTGACTTGACTTGCACTGCACCAGCATTCCGCTGCCGCTATTGATGGCGATGAGGTCAATGCCGCCATCTCCTTGGCGTTTCTCAGTGACCTGCGCGATGAAACCCATTTTGGAGAGCAGCAGGGCCGAGAAGGTCTCAAAAGAGTTGCCGTCGAGCTGGTCAATGTCTGCGATGTTCAAAATCCGTGGTGCAGTCTGAGCGGATGGCCCACCAGATGCCATGAATTCAGTGAAACCGACATCTCCGGCCGAACCGTTGAGCATTTGAGATAGGTCGTCACCATCGATTGTGGTGCTGGCCAGTGCGGCTTTTTCCTTGAGCAGTTGATCCAGACGCTGCTCAAAGGTGCTGTAGAGGCTATCTGCTGTATCCACAATCGTCGGACAGTAGACGATCACATCTTTCTCTTGGCCGATACGGTAGGCGCGGTCTGTTGCCTGAGCTTCCTTCGCAGGGTTCCATGCCCGCGTGAAATGGAAGACGTGGTTCGCGGCCACCACGTTCAGGCCGGCAAATTCACGGTTGAGCAGGAGCTTTGCCTGCCCCTTTTTGAGCTCATCAAGCGTCCAGAACTCGACTCGGATTTCGACTCTACGGCTAAGCTTCTTGTCTTCGCGGATCGAGTATGAGGAGAAGCCGCCCAGCGAAAAGTAGCGCTGAATGTCCAGCAGCTGCTCGTTGGAGAGCGTCGGCGAGGCCGGAACGGGCGAAACCAGTGCACATATGACGCTGCGGCTACGGGCGGTACTCAAGGCCAGATTCAGGGTGTAGCTACCGTCTTGGTCGGTGAATCCCTCAACAATGAATCGCTTGACCCACTTGCCTTTGTCGGACTTTTTGACCTTGAGGAGGGTCGGGATGTACGCGCGCAGCTCAGCAGCGACTTCGGGCTTGATGGAGCTGGAGTTGCTCTCGAAATAGACGACATCGCCAAGATCCAGTCGGAAGTTGGCTTCATCTACTTTGACTCTTGAAAAGGGCGTGGACTCCGTCTTTAGCAAGCCCATGACGATTCGTATGTCTTCTTGCCGCGCTGCCTCTTGGGCGATCGACTCTGGAATACTCTTTTGGATGGAGATGAGCGTCACGGCCATGACAACAAGAAAAAGTGTCATCAGTGCCGTCATCAAGTCAGAAAACGAGATCCAGAATGGACTCTCGCCTTCAGACTTATTGGAGCGTTTTTTGAATATCTGGGAAAACATTCAAGGCTCACTGTTTGCGCATGCGCTGCATGAACTGGGCGAGCTCTTGGACTACGCCCGTGAGCTGGTTGGACAGAACGGAGATGTTCTTGTCTGTTTCGCCAACGACGCGTTGAACTTGGCTCACCAGTGAGTTGCCGAACGTCTCGAAAGCGGAGACCAACTGGTCATTGACTGCACTGAGATTGCGGCGGCTTTCTTCCTCCGCTGCACGCAGCGCATTAACGCTGCTTTCCACGCCTTCGATGAGCTGTTGAGAGACGCCTGCTTCGCGTTTGGCCGATTCAATGAGGCCTGTGAGCGCCAAGACCTGCGAATCAACGGTCTTACGGGTGGCGTCGTATTTCTGAAAGCCGCTGTTCACTGCCAGCGAAGCCGCCTGCAGCGCATTAGACGAAGCTTTTACTTGCTCAATGAATGCCGCTGAATCATCCAGTGCGCGAGTAACGGAGCTGCCAGCAGTCTCGAATCGCTGAGCGGCCGAGCCCATGGTCAGCGCACCTTGGTTCATCCCATCGACGGCGCGCATGGAAACATCGCGGATTGCGTTGATGCTTTCCTGCGTCTTGAGTACCTGATCACTGACAGCGCGCAGGAGTTCTTCAACATTTTCTGACAGCCCCGAGACCACCTGTCCTGTTTGTTCTGTGAGCACTTTGGTGCGATTCGCGTCTTCCTCGGAGGCACTCTTGCGTGAAGCTTCCATGCTGGCAATTGATTTGCCGACTTCGCTCAGGAGGCCCGCGATGGTTTCATTCATCGCATCTTTGGACTTGCGCTGCTCCTCCGCCACCAGTGACCTGAAATCGGTGACGAACTGCGTCATTTGCCGGGTGAGCTGCTGCTGGTTGTCGGACGCCGTCTGCATCGCAGCGGCAAGCTTGTCTGACATTTGTGTTGTCGCATTCTCGTTGGCCTTCTGGATGTCTTTGACCAGCGCCTGCAACGAAGTTTGCACAGAGCCCATCGCGGCCATAGAGCGTTGCATCTGCTCGTTGATGCCGTTGATTTGCCCACCGAAGGTATCTTCCAGTTTGGCCATGAAGCCCGTGAGCATGGTCTCGAGCATCGTATTGACCTGCGCAGAATTGCCTGCCGCATTGTTTTCCATGACCTCGCGCACACGCTGCATCGGCTCAGCAATCGACTCTGCAATGCTGCGACCGACGGTCTCCCCAATATGCTGGCCAGCACTGATTTGGGCCTGAATTTGACGCTCTGTCAGGTTGGTCATCAGACGCGTGAGATCCTCAACGAGGGCATCCTTGAGCTGGGCTGTATGCACCTCTGATTTTTCAGATGACTCAACAAGCCGCTGCAAATACTCTTCACCCGCTCCCGACTTGTAAAGAGAGTCGATCAGGTCACATAGGCGTTCAACCTTGGAATTCAGCCGTGCAACGAGGAGGCGGCTGATGAACACCACCAACATTGCACAGAAAATTGCAGCGGCAGAGACCGTGAAGGCATCCATCACAGCTTCCAGAAGTGGCGCCAGACCCGCTACCGCTTTTACGGCAGGGTCTGTCACCGACTCACCCACCGTAGATTCGGGGGCAATGGCATGTCTGAAGTTGCTCAAACCGTGAAGCAATCCAGCAAATGTGCCGATGATGCCCAGCCCGGTCAAAATACCGGGCAAATGCCGCCAAAAGTCGTCAAAAAGAGGCCCATCGACGAGTGACTCTTTGGTGAACATCATCTCGGCAGGCATGCTAGAACGGTACTCCACAACAGAGGTTTGCCCATTCAACCCCAGACGCATGGGATGAAGGGTGTCTGAATACTCGTTCCAGATGTGCAAAAGTGGCTTTTTGGCAAAGATGGCATCCAGTTCACGTGGATCACGACCGTTGTGGTTACCGAGCTTTGACTGCAGTCCATCGATGGCGCGTGTCAGCCCACTGGCATTGACCCAAAATTTCTGTACGTAGATTACAAAAAAGACCAGCGTGAGCAGGCTGACCAGTAAAAGTATGAGGTTGGGTAACTGTGAAAGCTGTAGTGCAAACAAATTCACTTTGGGGTCCCTAGAGGCTTATAAGAAGTGCGCAGCATGTGGGTTGTGGTGTTCAAACGTCATGGGCCACAAACAACATGCTTGAGCGTAGCACCCGTCAAACATACCGCCCCACCCCCGCCAGCAACAGCTTTTGCACCTTGCGCCTTAGCTCCACCGGCCCCACCACCAGCACATCGGGCCCGTAGCGCAGGATGTCGCCCACCAGCTCGCGGTCGTCGGTGTAGGGGAAGGTCAGCA
>JBJOJH010000229.1:0-2747 GCA_046046715.1 Pseudomonadota bacterium
CCATACAGCACACTAGCACGCGCCACAGCAACCATGGCCGGCAAACCGCTGTAGCGGAAGATGGCGCGGTAAAGACCCGATGTGACAAAAATGGGCAGTCCCAATACAAACGATGCCAAGACTGGCCAAATCATCGCCCCAGCCAAGGGCACAAAGACACCCAAACGCAGATAAAAGGCCAGCCAGACGGACAAGACGCACAAAGCCGCATCAACCCCAAGCACAAGGCCACGTTTGAACGGGCGTGGCAGTAACAATACTGGGGCAACAAGACGACTCAGTGTGCTAATCATGATTCCACCGACTTTTCTGTTTTGTATTTATTGGTTTTACATTTAACGGCATCATCAGGTGCCAAGCACATTCCTGCATTAATGCGACACCCCGTCCCGCCCCAACACTTTCACAAATGTCAGCCACAAAATATGAACGTCAAACAGCAAGGACTGACGGCGCAGATAGGCTACATCGAGCATGACCTTCTCAGGAATCGGCAACTCGTCGCGGCCATTGACTTGCGCCCAACCGGTCAGGCCTGGCACCAAGGCGTGCACACCCTGCTCTGTGCGCAGAGCAATCAAGTCTTGCTGATTGAACAGCGCCGGGCGCGGGCCTACAAAGCTCATGTCTCCAACCAGAATGCTCCACAACTGCGGCAACTCGTCTAAGCTGTTCTTACGCAAAAAAGAACCGATGGGCGTCAGGTGTGAACAGGCATCAGCCAGCAAATGCGAGGCCACCGCAGGCGTGCCCACCCGCATGCTGCGGAACTTGGGCATTTTAAAGATCACGTTGTTTCGGCCAACGCGGTCAGACCAATATAGGGCGGGGCCTTTGGAAGTCAAACGGACGGCCATCGCTACCAGCAACACCGGCACAAACAAGATCAGAACCGCCAGACAGCCAAGAAAAATATCAAAGACTCTTTTCATACCGCCATCGCCCGCCGCAAACCTTCTTCCACTGACACAGGTGGCACCCAATCCAACAAACGGCGCGCCTTGGAGGTATCAATCTGCAAATTACCGCACAGGCGCTGCACCGCATCACCCTTGCCCAGCAAAGAGGCACCCGCCTGCAAAGCCCACACCGGCACCGGCAGCAAACGCGCTGGCACACCGGCTGCTTGCGCCATGCCGCGCACCAACTCGGTGGTGGACAGGTCTTGCCCGTCACTCACCAAAAAAGTCTGGTTGGCCGCTTGGGGATGGGTGATGCAGGTGATGATGAAATCCACCAAGTTGTCCAGCGCCACCAAGCTGCGCTGGTTGTGCACCGCTCCCAGCGGCAAAGGCCAGCCGCGCTGCACGACGCGCATGAGTGCGGCGAAGTTGGCCTTGACGCCGGGACCATATACCAGCGGTGGCCGAATGATGACTACCTCCATGCCCGTGTCGGCGCTGAGTTGGCGCAAACCCTGCTCGGCTTCGTGCTTACTCTGGCCGTAGGCGTCTTGCGGGTTGGGGGCATCGGTTTCAGTGAATGCTCGCCCGGGCTGCGTGGATTCGCCGTTTGCTTTGACTGAGCTGATGAATACAAACCGTTTAACTCCAGCGGCAGCAGCTTGGCGGGCCAGGTTAACGGTGCCGTCCACGTTGACGGCGCGAAACGCTGTCACCGGGTCGGCTGCGGTGTCGTGCATGACATGCACGCGAGCGGCGAGATGTACAACACTTTTGACGCCTGCCAAGACCTGACGCCAATCCGTATTGGCAGTTAACTCAGCCACCAGTATGTCGCGCACGCCCTCCTGCATTGGGTCAATGTCACGACGAACACAGGCGAGCGTCTCAACGTCCTCCGCAGCCAGCCTGGAGACCACACCAGAGCCAACGAATCCGGTTGCCCCCGTTACAAGAACTGAGTTAGTGAGATCACTCATGCAGTCATAACTGCCAATATTGCACTCTCAAGTTTAACCATAGCGCGCAGCCTCATTTCCGCCAGACCGTGCGATTCACATAACCGGTGTAACTCATCACCAGACGCACAATCTTGCGCGACACAGCCGGCGCCAGATAATCCACTACCTGGCGCATGGGGCCATGCTCGGCAAATTGCTCACAGACTACCTTGACGGCATCGAGTACCTCCTCGTTCTTGAGCCCACACATGATCAACGCGCCTTCGTCCATGCCCTCGGGGCGTTCGTGCGCATAGCGGATGGTGATGGCGGGGATATTCAGCAAGGTGGATTCTTCTGTAATGGTGCCGCTGTCAGAGATCACGCATTTCGCCTCCATCTGCAGCTTTACAAAGTCGAAGAAACCCATCGGCTTGGCGAAATCCACCAGCGGATGGATATCTGTCACGCCCAGCGCATCAAGCCGTTTGCGGGTCCGGGGATGAGTGGACACAATAATCGGATACCCATAGGCGACAGCCAATGCATTGAGCGTGGTCACCAGGTCACGCAGATTTTCGGGGGTGTCCACGTTCTCCTCGCGGTGGGCGCTGACCACAAAAAACTGGCCCCGCTTGAACCCCAGGCGCTGCACCACGTCAGACTTCACGATGCTCGGAATGTAGTGCTTGAGCACTTCGTCCATGTGCGAACCGGTCTTGATGATGGTCTCGGGCCGGATGCCCTCGGCAATCAGATATCGGCGGGCATGCTCGGTCAGCACCAAGTTAATGTCGCTCAGGTGGTCCAGCACCTTGCGATTAAGTTCCTCTGGTACCCGCTGGTCAAAGCAGCGGTTGCCGGCCTCCATGTGAAACACGGGGATCTTCCTGCGCTTGGCAGC
>JBJOJH010000230.1:0-5185 GCA_046046715.1 Pseudomonadota bacterium
CAATCGCCGCGATCGAAAACGCGCCGTTGGCCACCCCCAAAAACACCACATTGGCCTGCAGCGGCCAAGCCGCGGACAGGGCCGAGCTGACCAAACCCACCGTGGCCAGCGCCGAAAACAGGCAGCCGCCCACCATCCAGGCTTGCACCGACCCCAGACGCCCAGCCACCCAGCGCGATCCTGCTGCGGCGACCGTCAGCATGCCGATCAGCACGCCCATGTGGTGCCAGCCAGACAGCTGCGTGGTTTGCCCCGGTGTGAAGCCGTGCACTGCGCCAGCAAAAGGCTCCAGAATCAAATCCTGCGCGCTGTAGGCCAGCATGGACATGAACACAAACACGGTGAAGGTGCGTGCGGCGGGTTCTGTCCAGACCTCCTGGAAGGCTTCTTTGAAGTTTTGTTTATGCAGTCGCTCGCTGCTGGCACTTTGAACAGGACTCGCAGCGACGTCCACCGGTTTTTCGAGGCCCCACAAACACACCGCAGTGATGAGCGCAGTCAGCAAGCTCAAACCCGCCGACACCTGCAGCAGCACCTGGGGGCTGTAGGGGTCGATGAGTTTGCCCACCACGCCTGCGGTCACGGCAAAGCCCATGATCATCATCAACCAAACGGTGGTGGCCGCAGGCGCACGGCGCTCATCGGGCACCTGCTTGGCCATCAGGGCCAGCAGCGAGGTACCGCACGCGCTCACACCCAATCCAATCAGGCTGAACGACAACATGGCCAGCAAAGCGCCATACAAGGGCTGAGTTGCCATCCAGACCGTGGCCGATGCCGCCATCACGCCACCCAAGCCCAGCACCAGCATGCCGCCCATCATCCAGGGTGTACAGCGGCGGCCCTTATCGGCACCAAAGCCCATGCGCGGGCGCACCATCTGCACGGCGTAATGCCAGGCCACCAAGAAACCTGGCAGCAAGGCGGGCAGCGCCAGCTCGACCACCATGATGCGGTTGAGCGTGGAGGTGGTCACCACGACCACCGCCCCCAGACAAGCCTGGATCAGGCCCAGTCGAACAATTTGAAACCATCCAAAAAACGGTGTACTCATACAAGCCCCTGTTGCTGCAGTTGGCGAAGACCCCAAGCGCTGACCATCATGCCGCTGACAAACATCGGCACACCAAAAGCGCTGACGTGCAAGGCACGTTCGACTGGCTGACGCAGGAATTTCGCCATCAAAGGCCCCTGCAACAAGGCCAAGGCCAGTACGGCTGCCGCGTGCAAGGGCAATTGCCAGTGCAGCAGCAAAGCTGCCACCGCCACTTGCGGCAAAAACATGAACAGGCAGGCAGCGCGCGCAGCACCCAATGCGCCCAGCTGTACCGGCAAAGAAGCAACGCCCATACGGCGGTCACCTTCGATGGCCTTGAAATCGTTGAGCGTCATGATGCCGTGCGCACCCACGCTGTAAAGCAGCGCCAGCACCACTGAACTCGGCCCCGGCCAGGCCCCACCCAGCATCACCGCAGAGCCAGTGATCCAGGCTAGGCCCTCGTAGCTCAGGGCACAGGCCGAATTGCCCCACCAGCCATTGTTTTTCAGGCGAACGGGTGGCGCGCTGTAGGCCCAGGACAGCACGATCGCCAAGGCGCATGCGGCAAAGCCCCAGGGCCCCATGAGCGTGGCCCAGAGAAGCGACAGCACCGTCCAGGTGATGGCCAGCCCCAGTCCCCAGCGACCGGGCATGCGGCCCGACGGAATGGGCCGGTTCGGCTCGTTGATCGCATCTACATGCCGGTCAAACCAGTCGTTGACGGCCTGGCTGCTGGCGCAAACCAGAGGACCCGTTAGCACCAGGCCCAGCAGCAGCAAAGCCCAATGCTCCCCAATGGTCTGACCAGAGGCGACGACGCCGCAGGCGAAGGCCCACATAGGAGGGAACCAGGTGATGGGTTTGAGTAATTCGGCCACCGTGCCCAACGCTGGCCGACTCATCACAACAGCCAGAGGGGCCTGGATGGGGGGCGTTTGGGCCAGTGGCGGGGTGTCCATACCCCAATTGTGAAGAGAGTTTTGAAAATGTCAATCAGGGTTGACACTTAACGTCAACCCGAAATGACACCATCAAGGATTGTCAGCTTCAGCATCAACCACCATGCCAAAGCGACGCAGCTTGACGTAAAGACTTTGGCGCGACAAACCCAGCATTTCAGCGGCCGAAGCGCGGTTGTTGTGTGTCAACTCCAGCGCTGCCTCGATACACATGCGCTCGATGGTGTCCACCGTTTCGCCCACGATGTCCTTGATTGGGCGCCGACCCACCAGCTGCGACAAGTCGGCGAACGGATTTGCCTGGCTTTGCGCCACCGAAGCGCCACCTTGCAGGCGGCGGTCCATGTCGCGCACAAAAAAGGCGTATGTCGGCTCAGGCCGGTTCAGGTAAATAGCCGAGACTTCGACCGGCAGGGTCATACCCGAGAGGGTGCGCACCTCAGTGGCGAAATTGCGTACCGGCAACTGCTGACGCAAGCTGGTGTTGAGCACGCCCCAGTCGACCGCACCGCGCAGCAGCCAGCGCTCCAGGCTTTGACCAACCACCTGCGACGGGGCGGTCAGACCTAACAAAGCCATGCCTTCTTCGTTGACACTTTTGATCATGCCCGCGGTGTCGGTCAGCAACCAGCCATCAGGGAAACGTTCCATGGCTTCGCTCAGGGCCGCTGAAGAATCTGCATCGTGCTGGGGTGTAACGGCTGGCTCACGGGCAACCAGGCGCAAAAGACACTGCGCCCCGCCCTCCTGGCGAAACACCATGGCCGAAACTGTCCAGACCGACGGCAAGCCTGCAACGCGGGCCGAACACATTTCGATACGGCCTGTGGCCAAAGCCAGGCGCAGCAACGAATGCACTTCACCCTGGCTGTCGCCTTCAAAACATTCGCGGACATCACGGCCCACCAGCCGTTTACCGGCATCCTTGAGCAGGGACTGCGCGCCCAGGTTGGCCTCAAGCACGCGCTGAGTGCTTACGTCCACCATCAGCACCGCCTCAGACGAGGTGTCAAACAGCACGCGGTAGCGCGCCTCGATATGGCGCAGGCGCAAATAGTCACGCTCCATCGACTGCTGGGTTTCCACCAGGCGGCGCTGCAGCTCGGCCAGAACTTCAAGGTCTCGGCCCAAAGCCAGAAATTTGCCGCCGCCCAGAGGTACAACCACGTACTGCAAGGCCACTTCGTTGCCCAAGGGCGAAGTATGGTTCACATGCCGCCACCGAGACTGCTCGCTGGTGCCTTGAGACTGCAACATGTCCTGGATTTTGTTGCGGCTTTCGGTGGTGACTGTATCGATCCAGGGCCGTCCGACCCAGGATTGGCTAATCAACGCGGCGGGGGTGTCGCGGCCGGTCGAGACGTCTTCGATCACGCCTTGCGAGTCCAGGACCAAGGTGACGTCCGACACCACGCCTAGCAACTGGGACAGGATCGACGGGTTCAATGAGGGCAGCTTCACACACTAAACCAATAACGTTGAAGCATCAGGAAGTTGACACTTGGTTTTGTCATATGTATGAAATTTTATAGCGCAAGGCCAGACCGACGACCTTGCACAAGATGAAAAAACCATACGAAAGTTAATCAAAAGACTGTCGAAGTCAGCTTGGGCATACGCTGTGTGATCCATTCCACGGTCGCCGGCGCATCTTCGGCCACGACGTCTGCAGCAATTCCCTTCAAACGCGTCGGGTCGAGCAAGGCCATGGGGCCACCCAGAAAAATGTGTGTGCTCAGGTTGGCTGACGCTTGCCTGAGCTGCGGCAACAAAAGTGCCAGTGTGTCCAGATGCCGATCGGTACTGATCGAAACGCCCACGGCGTCAAACCAGTCTGACTGGAACTGGCGCTTGAATTCGGCCACGTCTTGAGGCACGCCTAAAGTCACCGTCCAGCCGGCGCGCTTGAAGAATTCGCTGAGCATGAACAGGCCCATGCTGTGCTGAGCCCCTGGCTCGGTCAACAAAAGCAGACTCCAGCCATTGCCTTGCAGGGGCGCTTCATGCAAGAACTCACTGCTGAACTCGTGCAGCAGCTGCTGCAAATGGGCCGCCGCAAGGGTGGTCATGGCGAAGTCCAGGCGGTCGGCGCACCACCAATCGCCCAGCAAACGAGCGCATGGTGTGATGCCTTCTAAATAAATGTCTTCCAGTGATTGTCCTTGGCGCTGCCAACCGAACACGACTTGGCGTGCGGCATCCAGCCCCTGCAGGCAAGCTTGGGCAAGCGTCTGAATCTGGGCCACATTGAGCGCCGACTTGCCGGCAAACGTAGTGCCGCCCACCAGCCGCGGGCCCACAGGCGAGCTCTGGCGCAGGGCTTCTGGCAACAGATGCATCAACCCCTGCTCGGTTGGCGGGGACTGTGAATTTTCGAAGTTGAATTGCGCCATCTCATGCACCGATCATCAGAGAAACACACAAGCGGCGGGCCCAAACCCAAGGGATCGCTCATCGCAAGAGTTGCACGCAGCGGGCCCAAAGCGTGACCCCACAAAGTACAGCTGGAGTGTCAATAGATTACCGGAACTTGTATTCAGTGTAAACCCTAGTATTAATGAAAATATGTCAGTTTTTGTTGACACACTGTATATCCAGACTTACATTCATTACCAGCACACCCCATCGACTAAGTTCCAAATGTCAGCATCCTCCACCCAGGTCTTGTACACGCCGGCGCAGCGCGCCCGACGTGATGCGACCGTCTGGACGCTGGTGCAAGGCGTACTGGCCCCGGTGCAATTTCTGATTTTCGGCATCAGCCTGGTCCTGGTGCTACGCAGCCTGCAAACCGGGGGGCACACCGACTGGGCCCTGGCCTCGGTGGTGCTCAAGACCTTGGTGCTTTACACCATCATGGTCACCGGTGCCATCTGGGAAAAAGTGGTGTTTGGCCAATACCTGTTTGCCCCCGCCTTCTATTGGGAGGACGTGGTCAGCATGGGCGTGCTGGCGTTGCACACCGTCTACCTGTGGGTGTGGTGGCAAGGCGTCTGGAACCCCACCGACCAACTGCTGCTGGCTCTGGCCGCCTACTTCAGCTACGCCATCAACGCCGCGCAATACATCCGCAAGCTGCGCATGGCACGCCTGCAAAAACACTCCATGATCTCGCCCCTTCCGGGCGCACAGGCCAGCAGCACATGAGCCCCGTCATCCCGATCCGCGCAGAGACCTCCGGTTGCAC
>JBJOJH010000231.1:0-3605 GCA_046046715.1 Pseudomonadota bacterium
CCCATGGTGCTGCTGGCTACATCCCCCACCAGCAGCACCATGGGCGTTGAATCTTGAAACGCCGTGTGCACACCAATTGAGGCATTGGTCGCACCGGGGCCACGTGTCACGATGCAGACGCCTGGTCGCCCCGTCAGTTTGCCGTGCGCCTCAGCCATGAAGGCAGCTCCGCCCTCTTGTCTGCAAATCACGAACTCAATGTCTGTTGCGTAGCGATGAAAGCCGTCGAGTACAGCCAGAAAACTCTCGCCAGGCACGCCAAATGCGTGGGTAACCCCCTGCGCAATCAGGCACTGCACGAGCAAATGACCAGCCAAACGGGGAGATGAAGGCGGTGGAGCAGTCGTCATGTTGAGTTAGGCCAGGAAACAGCTGATTAAGAAAGGGGAGACTTCGGACGATCAGGCCTGGCCCACCTGTGCAGAGAGCAAAGGGGTTCGACGTGCGTGCTTGACCCGAAAAGCACTGAAGATCAAAGCCCCCTGCACTACCGCCAGGCCGACAAAAACGCCGCTGAACTGCTGGTGATCCATCAGAGTGCCAAAAAACAGGGGCGCAATCGCTTGACCTATGTCCAGCCCCGAGTACACAACGCCGTAGACCCTACCGGTGGCGTGAGGTGGGGTCGCTCTCTTCACGATCAGGTCCCGAGAGGGGCCGCCGGTGCCCGCACAAAATCCCATCAGGCCAAACAGAACCGGCACGCACCAGGCGGGCACATCCGCAAAGCCCAACACCAGGGCAATCCCCGCCGCGATACCGAAGCCAAACCCAATAACCCGCTCACAACGCTCGGGCTGACTTGCCAGAAAGCCTCCAAGCACCATGCCTGACGCACTGCACACCATGTAGGCCGTCAGGCAGGACGCCACCAGACCCAGAGGCATGTCGTGCAGATACCTGGCCGCTGCGGGCGCGAAGGTCTGCACCGCGCTCAGGGCCATGGCTCCCAGCAAGAAGAAGGTGAAGCACATCCAGACGGCCGGGATCGCCAAAAAGCCAAAACTACCACCCTCCATCTTGGCCGGGCTCGTGCCACCGGCTACCTTGGCCTGATCATCTCCCAGCACCTCGCGACCGATCAACTGCAGTAACAGCACCAGGACAACGAGAGCGCCAGCCGCCAGCAAAGCCCAGCGCCAAGAAAAAGTGGCCGCCAACGGCACCAGCATGGCAGGGGCCAGGGCCCAACCCAGGCTACCGCTGATGCCATGCACGCTGTAGGCGTGGCCCAACCTCGCAGGACTGACACGCCGATTGAGCAGCGTGTAGTCCACCGGATGAAAAACTCCATTTCCCACCCCGGCCAAAACCGAAAAGGCAGCCAAACCAGCATAAGTGGTGCTGCCTGCATAGCCAAACGCCGACACGGCCAGCAGACACAAACCTGCATAAAGCACGGGTCGCGGACCCCATCGATCCACCAGAAAACCCGAGAGCATCTGTACCGCGCATGACACCACAAAAAAGATCGTCAACAAAAAACCCAGCTGCGCATAACTGACCCCGAAGGCATCTTTCAGCCACGGGAAAAGAGGGGGCAGCAGCAGTTGACAAAAGTGACTGATCAGGTGGGCAACACCTATCAGGGCCATGAGTTGGCTCTCGCGCCCGCGATGGCTGGAAGCCGGGGTGGCGATGTGGTCCGAAAGTTGGTCTGCTGACATGCTGAAGATGGCCCGTGAAGGGCTTGTAGTATCGCGCCTGCAGCCCCATCTCGAGTGTTGCCGCTAAAGCAAACACGCCTGCTGGACACTTGCACCTTATGTACCCACATCCACAAATACCGACGATGACCCAGTCCACTATCGCCAAACGCTTGTTGTCTGGCCTGCTCATGTGCGGCGCACTGCAGGCTGTGCATGCGGAAGAAATTGGCGCTGTGGACACCGTGTTCAAGTTCATCGGGCCCGACCACAAAATTATTGTTGAGGCCTATGACGACCCCAAAGTGGCTGGCGTGACCTGTTACGTCTCTCGCGCCAAGACCGGCGGTATCAGTGGTGCCTTGGGGTTGGCCGAGGACCGATCTGAAGCCTCAATTGCATGCCGCCAGACCGGCACCATCAGCTTTGCCAAGCCCATCGCGCAACAGGAAGAAATGTTCAACGAACGAATTTCATTTATTTTCAAGAAGCTGCGTGTCGTGCGCATGGTGGATGCCAAACGCAATGCCCTGGTGTACCTGACCTATGCTGACCGGGTCATTGAAGGCTCGCCACAAAACAGCGTGACCGCCGTTACGGTGCCGGCCACGACGCCGATCCCCCTGAAACGTTGAGCTCCAGCGGCCAACTCAAGCTGCAGCAGCAAGCTGCCGAAGGACTTCTTCTTCAAGATCTTGCCCAGGAGCTCCGGCCATCAGGGCCTGAAGGGTTCCGTTGTACCTGACACGACCGCGCTGCAGCAGCACCAGGCGGTCTGCCTCTTTGATTTCTTCGACCAGGTGCGTGGTCCACAACACAGACACCTGCTGGGACTTGGTGAGCGCCCGGACCGTCTGCAACAGTTGCTGGCGAGAGCCCGGGTCCAGCCCCACCGTCGCCTCATCCATCAGCAAGACCCGCGGACGATGCAACAAGGCGCGTATCAGCTCGACCTTGCGTCTGGTGCCACCAGACAGCGTGCGCACCCTCGCTGAGGCCTGTTCACTCAAACCCATATGACTCAAGCCATCCGCAATGCGCTGAACGGCCTCGGCCCGCGCAATGCCATGCAGGTCGGTATGAAACAGAAGATTGGCCTGCACAGACAAATCCAGATCAAGTGCGCTTTGCTGAAAAACCACCCCCAACATCGCCAACGCCCGACTGGCTTGACTTTGCATGTTGAAACCTGCAACTTGCACCTGCCCCTGATCCGGGCTGAACAAACCCGTCAGCAATTGCAGAAGTGTTGACTTGCCAGCACCGTTCGGCCCCAGCAAAACCACCATCTCACCGGCAAAAATCTGTAGATCAACCCCTGCCAGAGCGGGCTTTCCACCATAGGATTTGTGCAGGCCCTGGGCGTTTAACAAAAGATCGGGCATGGTGGAGTTGCCTGGTTGAAAAAGTAAGTATTGAGTGAATTGAACCGATGATGACGCAAGGGCCGCAAGCTCATCCCAACAATTTCATACGCTTGAGCAAGGCCTTTTCACGCTCCACTGTGTCCAGGATGGCCTGCTGGTAGGCCCGCGTCCCGAGGTAATCGATGGATTGGTCATATCGCGCCAAGGCAGCCTGATGCCGGGCACTGAACATCGCCTTCTTGAACACATCATGCAACAGAGCAACGACCTCAGGCGGGGTGCCGTGCGGCGCAGCCAGACCCCAGGGCGATGTGTATACCGAGCGATCAAACCCGAGCTCTTTCATAGTGGGTACGCCCGGCCACCGGGGACTGCGCTGGGCACTGAAAACGGCCAACACCCGCATCTTGCCCTGATCGACCCAAGGCGCAAAGCCTGTGGAATTGACTCCCGCCATCAGCTGCCCGGATGCGATGGCCAACATCTGATCGGCCGTACCCTTGTACGGGACATGCACATAGCTGAGCTGCTTCTCCAGCAAAATTTCTTCCATGGCCAAGTGAGCCGTGGTGCCGATGCCAGTTGAGCCCAT
>JBJOJH010000232.1:0-5221 GCA_046046715.1 Pseudomonadota bacterium
TCCTTGCTGGTTGAGGCCTTCTTGTACGAGGAGCAGACCCGCCGCGGGGTGTCGATCAAGCATTGGCAAGAATTTGAAGACGTGGCGGACCATTGCACGGTGTGCCACAAATGTTTGACGCCGTGCCCCGTCAACATCGACTTCGGCGAAGTCTCCATGAACATGCGCAACCTCTTGCGCAAGATGGGGCAAAAATCCTTCCGGCCGGGTAACGCGGCGGCCATGTTCTTTTTGAACGCCACCAACCCCCAGACCATCAAGACCATGCGCAGTGCCATGGTGGATGTGGGCTTCAAGGCCCAACGTTTGGCCAAGGACCTTGTGCGAGGATTTGCAAAGAAGCAGACGGCCAGGCCCCCAGCCTCGGTGGGCGTAGCCCCGATCAAAGAGCAGGTGATTCACTTCATCAACAAGAAGATGCCGGGTGGCCTGCCAAAGAAAACGGCGCGGGCGCTGCTGGACATCGAGAACGCCGATTACGTCCCCATCATCCGCAACCCCGCTGCGACCACGGCCGAGACCGAGGCGGTTTTTTACTTTCCGGGGTGCGGGTCCGAACGTTTGTTCAGCCAGGTCGGGCTGGCCACCCAGGCCATGCTGTGGCATGCCGGTGTCCAGACTGTGCTGCCGCCGGGCTATTTGTGCTGCGGCTATCCGCAGCGTGGCTCAGGACAGTTCGACAAGGCCGAAAAAATCATCACAGACAACCGGGTGTTGTTCCACCGGGTGGCCAACACGCTTAACTACCTGGACATCAAGACTGTGGTTGTGAGCTGCGGTACCTGCTACGACCAATTGCAGGGCTATCAGTTCGACAAAATTTTCCCGGGCTGTCGCATCATCGATATCCACGAATACCTGCTGGAAAAAAACATCACGCTGGACACCAGCGCCGGGGGTAACGGCTACCTGTATCACGACCCATGCCACAGCCCCATGAAGCTGCAAGACCCCATGAAGACGGTGAAGGCACTGGTGGGCAGCAATGTGCTCAAAAACGACCGTTGCTGTGGCGAATCCGGCACCCTGGGTGTGACCCGGCCTGACATCTCCACACAAATACGTTTTCGCAAGGAAGAGCAGTTGCGCAAGGGCGAACAGGATTTGCGCGCACTGACGGCTCAGGGCGACGGCGTCACCGGCAACACGAGTGCCAACACCAAAATCCTGACCAGCTGCCCCAGCTGTCTGCAGGGCCTGAGCCGCTACGGCAATGACCTGAACAATGGCTTGCTGGAAGCCGACTACATCGTGGTCGAGATGGCGCACCAGATTCTGGGCAAGGACTGGTTGCCCCAGTACGTGCAAGCGGCCAACGCTGGTGGTATCGAGCGGGTGTTGGTTTAAGTCTCAAGCTTCAATTCAGGTATCCATCAGCATGGCCGGACTCCAACCTACCACTCCCACACCTCAGTCCATCACCGTCCACGCCCAGTCGCGCGTGTTGGAGGTGAGTTTCTCTGACGGTGCTGCGTTTCGAATTCCGTTTGAGTTGATGCGTGTTTACTCGCCATCTGCGGAGGTTCAGGGTCATGGCCCGGGTCAGGAAACCTTGCAGACCGGTAAACGGGAGGTGGAATTGCTGGGTCTGGAGCCGGTGGGCAACTACGCCGTGCAGCCGGTGTTTTCGGATGGTCATGACACCGGCATTTACAGCTGGGACTATCTCTACTTTTTGGGTTCACAGCAAAACAAGCTGTGGGCAGACTATGAAGCTCGCCTGGCGACGGCTGGTCGTGATCGGGATGTGCCCATGCCGGTCAAGGCGGGGTCCGCCTGCGCCAGTCACTGATCCACTTTTACACATCCACGCTCGGGCCAACCTGAAGCACTTTCACCACACCCTATCTATCTATTTCCCAAGCTGGTGCAAGGTTGTTCCGTATTGGGGCGCTCTTGCGTCTAGCATGCAGCATCATGAGCACTACACATTTTGGATTTGAATCGGTCGACGAGTCACAAAAGGCCCGCCGTGTGCGGGGCGTGTTTGATTCGGTGGCGACCAAGTACGACCTCATGAATGACTTGATGTCGGCTGGGTTGCATCGGGTCTGGAAGGCCTACACCGTTCAGGTGGCGAACCTACAGGAGGGTGACCGCGTGCTCGATATTGCGGGGGGTACGGGGGATCTGGCCCTGGCATTCTCAAAAAAGGTAGGCAGTCGGGGCAGGGTGGTACACACCGACATCAATGAGGCCATGCTGCGTACCGGGCGAGATCGTCTGTTGGATCTGGGTGTCGTGTTGCCTACGACGGTGTGCGATGCCGAGCAATTGCCTTTTCCTGACGCGTACTTTGATGTGGTCAGTGTGGCCTTCGGTCTGCGCAACATGACGCACAAGGATGTGGCCCTGAGGGAGATGTGCCGTGTGCTTAAGCCCGGTGGCCGATTGCTGGTGCTGGAGTTTTCCAAGGTGGCCAAGCCGCTCGAAAAAGCTTACGACTGGTATTCCTTCAAGGTTTTGCCCAAACTGGGCAAGCTCGTCGCCGGCGACGATGCCAGTTACCGCTACCTGGCCGAATCCATACGCATGCATCCCTCTCAGGAGGAGCTGAAATCCCTCATGCTCAATAGTGGCTTTGGACATGTGGATTATCACAACCTCACGGGCGGCATGGTCGCCTTGCATGTTGGAATCAAGTGCTGACGGCACCCAGGTGCCCATTGAATCAAACCGGAGGAACTATGAAATTGTGGTCGTTGATATTGGCAGCCGTCCTGCTGGCAAGCGGGCTCAATGCGCAGGCAGCACGTCTGGGCGGCGGCAAGTCCTTGGGTAAGCAGTCCAGCAATGTCACACAGCGCGAGGCCGCGCCCTCGGCTCCCGCAGCACCCGTTCAGAACGCGGGTGGCGCTGCCACGGCCAAGCCAGCCACTGCGCCGGCTGCTGCTGCGCCTAAAAAACCCTGGGGTGCCATGTTGGGCGGTTTGGCCGCGGGCCTGGGCCTGGCCTGGTTGGCCAACGCCCTAGGCCTGGGCGGCGCGTTCAGTCAGATCATCATGTTCGCGCTGCTGGCCATGCTGGTGATGGTGGCCGTGGGCTGGTTCATGCGACGTCGTGGGGGTGCCTCCACATCCAGTCCCTACGCTTTGCAGGGTGCGGGAGGTGCGCCGGCCCAGTCCATGAGAACCTACCGACCCGAGAACGTGGGCAATGACGCATCGGCCAGGCCCTGGGAGGGCAACTCGGCACCTTTTCAGGCGCAGCCTGAAACCGCCGACCAAGGCTCCATGATAGGTTCGGCGCTACTGGGCTCGCAAGGCTGGGGTGTTCCTGCCGGTTTTGACACGGTTGGATTCCTGAAGGCCGCCAAAGCCAATTTCATCAACCTGCAGGCAGCCTGGGATCGCTCAGACATCCCCGCACTTCGGGCCATGATGACGGATGACATGCTCAAGGAAATCCAGGCCCAGCTGGCGGAGCGTGAAACGCACACCGGCGGCGTTGGTAACCAGACGGAAGTACTGGTGATTGACGGCCAGCTTCTGGGTATTGAAGACCTGGGGGAGACTTATATGGCCA
Organism: Pseudomonadota bacterium; assembly: GCA_046046715.1. Taxonomy (GTDB): domain Bacteria; phylum Pseudomonadota; class Gammaproteobacteria; order Burkholderiales; family Burkholderiaceae_C; genus JBEEJZ01. The sequence continues at coordinate 3,526 of JBJOJH010000232.1, forward strand.
GTGTGGAGTTCTCCGGAATGATCCGCGAAGATGCCTCTGCCGGTCCCAGTCCTTTCCGAGAGGTCTGGAACATGACCAAACCCAAAACGGGTGGTCAAGGCTGGCTGGTAGCGGGTGTGCAGGCGCTACAGTAAGTTTTGCAGCATCCCGGTCCGACAAGCTGGGCAATGCGGGAATAATCGGGGACTATGGCAACACAGTCCCCTTTTTCTTTGGTGGAGGATTTCCTCCAGAAGCTCAATCCTGGCCTGACACCTCCCGCATGGATGGTGCATGAGATCCAGCACCGCCTGGTGCTGCTGCTTAATCATGTGCTGATGCGCGAAAAAGAGGCCATGGCGCGGCTGGTGCGCCAAAAGGGACGTTCGGCCCTGATACGCTGGAGGCAGATCGAGCTCTTTTTTGTGGTCACTCCAGCCGGATTGCTGGATTTGGCTTCCCCGGATGCTGCCCCGGATCTGACCCTGGCGATCACGGAAGACTCCCCTCTGGCGGTTGCGCAAGCCCTAATTGCGGGAAACAAGCCAGCCATCCGTGTGGAAGGGGATGTTCAGCTGGCGGCGGAGGTCAATTGGCTGGTCGACCATGTACGCTGGGACATTGAGGAAGACCTGGCCCGCATCCTGGGCGATGTACCTGCGCACACCCTGGGGCAAGCGGCTCGTACAGCGGTAATGGGCCTGCGGCAGTTCCTGAGCACGCTCCCGCAAGGCCGCAACGGCGGAGCTGCGGCATGACACGGCTGTACCGCGGCATCTTCATCGTCTGGGTGGTGCTGCGCTACGGGCTCGACGAGCTGGTTCTCACCAGCTTCGGCAAGCGTTGGTTGCACGTGCTGGCGCGTGTTGTGTCGGTGGGGCGAAAGTTGGATGCCCCACGTGGCCAGCGTCTGCGCGAGGCGCTGGAGCGATTGGGCCCCATCTTTGTCAAGTTCGGTCAGGTGCTGTCCACCCGGCGGGATCTGATGCCCCTGGACATTGCCGACGAACTGGCGCGCTTGCAGGACCAGGTGCCACCTTTTCCATCTGAAATGGCGGTGGCGATCATCGAGCGAGCCTTTGGGCGGCCGCTGGCCCAGGTGTTCGTGTCTTTCGATCTGACTCCGGTGGCCAGTGCCTCCATTGCCCAGGTTCACTTTGCGGTCATCCGGGACCGAAACGGGCAGGAGCGAGACGTCGCGGTCAAGGTGCTGCGCCCGGGCATGCTGTCGGTGATCGAAAAAGACCTCTCGCTGATGCACACCATGGCGGGCTGGGTCGAAAAATTATCAGCCGATGGCAAACGCCTGAAACCCCGTGATGTGGTGGCTGAATTTGACAATTACCTGCACGACGAACTCGATCTGGTGCGCGAGGCTTCCAGCGCTGCTCAACTTCGTCGCAACATGGAAGGCCTGGACCTGGTGCTGATCCCGGAGATGTTCTGGGACTTTTGCAGCACTGTAGTGATGGTGATGGAGCGCATGGTGGGCGTGCCGATCAGCCACGTTGCCCGCTTGCGCGAGGCCGGTGTCGATATCCCGAAGCTGGCGCGGGACGGCGTCACCCTGTTTTTTACCCAGGTGTTTCGTGACGGCTTTTTTCATGCCGACATGCACCCTGGCAATATCCAGGTCAGCATCGCACCTGCCACTTTTGGCCGTTACATCTCGCTGGACTTCGGCATCGTGGGTACGCTCACGGCGTCGGACAAAGAG
>JBJOJH010000233.1:0-2714 GCA_046046715.1 Pseudomonadota bacterium
TCGGGAGCGCAGGGCTCCACCGATTTGGCACCGATCTGGCGCGCCAGGTTCTTGGTGGACACCTTGCGGTTGCCGTGCATCAACACCACCAGCGGCTTGGCGTCTTGGTCCTGCATGATCAGGGTTTTGACCACGGCAAACGGGTCCATGCCCAGCACTTGGGCGCTGTGCTGCGCACCGCCGTGCTCCAGGTACTCGTAAGGGTGTTCGGTGAAGCTCACCCCGTGCTGGCGCAAGAGCGCCGTGGCCGGGGTTTCACTGACTTTGTCTTTTTTGGCCATCACCCACCATCACAGCGCCGGATCGCGCATTTCCCAACGAATGGCATCAATCGCTTTGAGCACTTCCGGCGAGAGCTGGGTGCTCCAAGCGGCCAGGTCTTCGTTCAGCTGTGCCAACGAGGTCACGCCGATGATGGTGCTGGCCACGCTCCAGCGGTGGTAGCAAAAGGCGAGCGCCATCTGGGTGGGGGTCATGCCGTTGTCGCGGGCCAGCTGGTTGTAGCGGCGGGCGGCCACCAAGGCCTCGGGACGGCCCCAGCGCTGCTTGCGCATCGAGTCGTAACGGGCAATGCGGCCGCCATCGGGCACCAGCGGGCCGGTCAGGTCGTCCTGATCGTATTTGCCGGTGAGCAATCCGAAGCCCAGCGGCGAATACGCCAGCATGGACACGTTCAGGCGGTAGCAGCTCTCGTCCAGACCGTTGTCATAGGTTCGGCTGACCAGGCAATAAGGGTTTTGCACTGTGGCCACGCGTGGCAGGCCATGTTGCTCGGCCAGGCGCACGAATTCGTGCACGCCATAAGGCGTTTCGTTGGACAGGCCGATGTAACGCACCTTGCCAGCTTTGACCAATTTGGCCAGGGCTTCGAGCTGCTCGTGGATTGAGGTGACCGACTTGTCCTTGGTTGGGTCGAAATACGTCATGCCGAACACCGGGGCATGGCGCTCGGGCCAGTGGATCTGGTACAGGTCGATCACATCGGTTTGCAGGCGGCGCAGGCTGCCGTCACAGGCATTCAAGATGTCCTGCCCGGTCATGCCCGAGCCTTCGCGGATCCAGGGCATGCCACGCGAAGGGCCGGCCACTTTGGTAGCCAGCACCAGCTTTTCGCGTGCACCGGGGTTCTTGGCAAACCAGTTGCCGATGAAGGTCTCGGTCGCACCACAGGTGTCGGCCGAAGCAGGCACCGCATACATTTCGGCGGTATCAATGAAATTGATGCCGGCGGCCAAAGAGCGGTCCAGGATGGCATGCGCATCGGCCTCATTCACCTGTTGGCCGAAAGTCATCGTGCCCAAGCAAATCGGGGTTACTTGCAGGTCGGATTGACCAAGTTGAACGCGTTTCATGGAGTTTCCTCTGAAGTTGGGGGCGGTTGATGCGGGCACACGGTAGGCCCGGTCAAGCTATCTGGGTGGGTGGAATGCGGGAAACCTTATTTTGTCACGCCCGACGTCAAGCCATGACATGGGGACACTACGCAGGGGGTCTGCCAGGATCAATCGCGATGAGGGCATCGCTTCGACAAAGAAAGGGGCGTCTAAACATCATGAGACAGCATCCACTTCACCTCTTGCTCGTGCTTCTTCTTGCAGACGCAGCATGCGGCGCTGCACCTTGCCAGTGGTGGTCATGGGCAGCTGGTCGATGAACTCAATTTCTTTGGGGTACTCATATGGGGCGAGCAAGGCCCGTACATGTGACTGCAGAGACTGGCGAACCTCGTCCTCAAATTCAGCGCTGCTGGGCGCATTGGCCCGCTGCGCCAGCGCATCGGGAGACAGCACCACATAGGCTTTAACCAATGCCCCCCGGTCTTTGTCGGGCTTGGGCACGACGGCAGCGTTGGCCACGGCCGGGTGCTTGACCAAACAGTTTTCAATCTCGCCCGGCCCAATGCGGTAGCCCGCCGCCTTGAACATGTCGTCGGTGCGGCCCTGGTACCAAAGGTAGCCGTCCTCGTCTGTCACGGCCATGTCGCCGGTGCGGCACCAGTCGCCTGTGTATTTGGCGGTGGTGGCTTTGTCGTTGTTCCAGTAGCCCAAAAAGAACACAGGGTCGGGGTGGCCGTGCACATCCAGGCGATTGACTGCCACCTCACCTGGGGTGCCTGCGGGGCACAGCTGACCCGCCTCGTCGATCACCGCCACGCGGTGACCGGGGTAGCCCTTGCCCATGCTGCCGGGTTTGGCGGGCCACAGCCGCGCGCAATTGCCCACCACGTAGTTGATCTCGGTCTGGCCGAACATCTCGTTCACCGTCACGTCCAGTTGCTGCTGCACATAGGCAAACACCGCGTCACCCACCGCCTCGCCTGCGCTCATCATGGCCTGCAGCTTCAGGCGATAACGCGTCTTCGCGTCAGGCACGGCCTTCATCATGGCTTTGAGCGCGGTGGGGAACAAAAAGGTGTGCGTGACCGCGTGGCTTTGCAGTATCTCGAAAGCCGCTTCGGGGGAAAACCGCCCGTTGAAAGCCACGATGGGCCGACCGAAGTACAGGCTGGGCAGCAAGGCGTCCATCAGACCGCCGGTCCAGGCCCAGTCGGCGGGCGACCAGAACACCGCTTTGGAGGGCCGCTCGGCTTTGAAGGGGTCAAAGCCAAACCAGTTCTGGCTGCACACAAAGCCCGTGAGGTTACCGATCAGGGCCCGGTGGGGTATCAAAGCGCCCTTGGGGTTGCCCGTGGTGCCGCTGGTGTAAATCAGCAC
>JBJOJH010000234.1:0-4720 GCA_046046715.1 Pseudomonadota bacterium
GGCGATGGCGCAGGCATCTACACCGCGGCTACGTTGACAGCCAGCGACCTGGTGGTCAGCAACAACACCTCGAGCACCAATGGCGGCGGTGTGTACAACGAAGGCAACACCAGCGTCAGCAACGCCACCTTCAGTGGCAACAGCGCAGAAGGCGGCGGTGGCTTTTTTGGCACCGGCAACACCACGGTCACTATCACAGGTGTGACCTTCAACGGCAACAAGGCGGTGGGCGGTGGCGCCATCAGCGGCGACTCGGGGGCCACCATCAAGCTAATCAACTCGACGGTCAGTGGCAACATCGGCACCGACGTGGGCGGGGGTCTGTATACGCGTGGAGCCGCAGACCTGCGCTTTGTCACCATCGCGAACAATCTGGCTGGGGCTGATTCGTCCAGCGCCGGTGCGGGCATCAACACCTTTCCGTCGTCCAACACCAACCAGGTCAGCTTGAAGAACGTGCTGCTGGCCGACAACCGCAAGGGCTACACCGTCGACCCCGCACTCACCCCCGAGCAGATCGCCGCGCTGCCATCGGCCAACTGCGGCAGCACCAGCAGCAGCTCCAGCATCGTGTCGCAAGGCCACAATCTGAGCTCGGACACCAGCTGTCAAACGGTGCTGAGCGGTAGCGGCGACCTGAACAACCAGGTGGCTCAGTTGGGCGTATTGGCCAACAACGGGGGCAATGCCCAGACCCACGCTCTGCTGGCCAACAGCCCGGCCCTTGGCGCCGGCATTGCCGACCCCGAAGTCCTGGTGGACCAGCGCGGTACGCTGCGCGATACGGTGCCTGACATTGGTGCCTACGAAGAACCGGCCCCAGTGGTCGCATCCGAGCCAACCGGTGATGCAGCTTCGACCAGTAGTTCCGGGGGTGGTTGCACCGTCAACCCAAACGCAGCTTTTGATCCGGGCCTGCCCACCGTGCTGATGGGGGCACTTGCACTACTGCTGGGTCGCCGCCGTCGCAAAGGCACACTGCCCAAGTAAGCGGGATCGGCGGGGTTAAACTACCTGTGGGTGCACGCCTGTGGTGGCGGGCAGGTTAACGCGAAGGTCGGGCCGCCTCGCGGGCCTGCCACGTCCCGCCACCCATGACCCCCACATCCATCGAATTGATCGCCGCTGCCCTGTTCGCAGTGGCGCTCTTGCATGTCTTCGCTGCGAAGTTGTTCGAGCGCCTGTCCCATCGATCTCCCCAACACGCTGGCCTGTTCCACCTCCTCGGCGAGGTGGAAGTGGTCTTTGGCTTCTGGGCCATGGTGCTGATTTTCGTCATGGCGCTGGTCAGCAGCGGCGAACAGGCCCTGGCCTATGCCGAATCCCGCCAGTACACGGAACCTTTGTTTGTTTTTGTGGTCATGGTCATCGCGGCCTCCAGGCCCATCCTGCAGGCGGTGACTCAGACCATCGCGATGATAGTCAGCATCTCGCCCGCCGCACCCACACTCGCCACAGTCTGGATGGGATTGGCGGCCGTGCCTCTGTTTGGCTCAGCCATCACCGAGCCGGCGGCCATGACGATTGCCGCCCTCATGCTGGCACCTCGGGTTTTCAGGCCAGACGTGCCTGAGCGCGCCAAATACTTTGCCCTGGGTGTGCTGTTTGTGAACATCTCCATCGGTGGCACCCTGACCTCCTTTGCCGCACCGCCCGTGCTGATGGTGGCCTCTGCCTGGCAGTGGGACTCGGCCTATATGCTGGCGACCTTTGGCTGGAAAGCCGTGATCGCAGTCGTGGTCAATGCGACCTTCGCTGTCTGGGTGCTACGGCCTCATTTGAGCCATAAGGCCCCAACCCACGCCCAGCTGTCGGAAGAAAAGATCCCGACGGGCCTGGTGCTGCTGCATCTGGCGTTTCTGGCTGGCGTAGTCGCCCTGGCCCACCACCCGGTGGCCTTTCTGGGGCTATTCCTGATGTTTTTGGGCATGGCGCACGCTTACGAGCGCCATCAAAGCCCGCTCATCCTCAAGGAGGCCTTGCTGGTGGCGTTCTTTCTGGCGGGGCTGGTCGTGCTGGGTGGCATGCAGCAGTGGTGGCTGCAACCGCTGGTCACCGACATGTCGCCCCAAGTGCTGTTTTTTGGGGCCGCGGCGCTGACGGCCGTCACGGACAACGCCGCCCTCACCTACCTGGGCTCACTCATTGCGGGCATATCTGAGGACGCGAAATACAGCCTGGTGGCCGGCGCAGTGGCCGGCGGCGGCCTGACGGTGATCGCCAACGCACCCAACCCCGCTGGCGTGGCCCTGCTCAAGCACGGCTTTGCCGACGGATCGGTAGGCGTGGGTGGCCTGCTGCTCGGAGCTTTGCTTCCCACCCTGGTGGCACTGGCTGCATTTGCGTGGCTTTGAGGCGGCGGCACCCCATTCGGGGCACTCAGCCTAGCCGCCTCTGCGAACAATGGGGCTATTAACGGCCCGAGCGACCACCACCGCCTGCTGCGCCACCCCCACCGCCGGCGGCACCTCCCATGGCGCCGCCACCCATCATCGGGGGCTCATCAGGCAGCTGCACGCCGCGTTCACGGGCGCGCTGCTGCATCAGACGGTGGTGTTCCAGACGGTAGGCCTCGCGCTCCTGCTCGGTTTTGAAGGTGCGGATGCGGTTTTGGTACTGAAGGCGCTCCTGCTGAGTCATGAGCTGGCTGCCGTAAATAAAATCCTGATCACGGTCGCGGTCGCGGTCCTGTTGGCGCGCCTGGTCGCGATCCCGATCCTGGGTCAGGTCCTGCGCCAGCGCGGGCATGGCGCCTCCCGCAAAAGCCAGCGCCAACATCGCCGCAGCGCCTAATTTCATGTACTTGGGTTCCTGCATAACAACTCCCTGATTGAACAAGGACAGTTCACCCGAACCGCCCTGCAGGTACTGTAAGAAGTCGTCACGCACAGCCCATTGCTCAAACGCAAGCGGGAGCACAGAAGCTGTCAGCACAAGTGCCCCCGCAGTTCAGATGCGGGAAAAGCCGTTTCAGGCCCAGCGCGGCACCGGGGCTGACTTGAGCTCCGCGCGCAACTCGGCGTAGTCGGGCACCAGGGTGCTGACGGTGTCCCAGAAACGTGGGCTGTGGTCCATCACGCGCAAATGGCTGAGCTCGTGCACCACCACGTAGTCGATGATGGCCTGGCGCACATGGATCAGGCGCCAGTTCAGGCGGATGGAACCGTCACTGCTGGCACTGCCCCAGCGGGTCACCGCATTGCTCAGGCTCAGGCGTCGCCACTGCACTTGCAACTGGGGCGCAAAGTGATGCAGCCGCTGCATGAAGTTATCCCTTGCCTGTCGCTGCAGCCAGGCTTGCACCGTGTCGCGTATTTGCACGGGCTGGGCCTGGTGGGGCAAAGCCACTTGCAACAGGCGGGGAGCGGAGGCATCGCTGGCATGCTGCAGGTTCAGTGCAGCGCCCTTGCCCACAAAGGCATGGCTGGGGTCCAGCACCACTTGCAGGTCTTGCCCCAAAAACGGCAGAACAACACCGTCTTTCCAGACGATGCGCGACTGATCGATCTGCTGACCACGGCGCTGCATTTCATCAAGCTTGCGCAGGATCCAGTCGGCCTTTTGCTGCAAGGCCGCTTCCACCACACGAACCGTCGCCGAGAGGGGTGCCCGCACCATCAGGCCCTCGACGCTGACGGTGAAGCCGATGGTGCTGCGACGGCTGCGCCTGAGCTCAAAGGCCACCAACACCGACCTCAGGTGGATGTTGCGGTTGGCCCGGGGATGGCTAAAAGAAGTGGGCACCTTAGCGGTAAGCCTCGGGGTCCAGGCGGCGCATTTCAGCCTCGATCCAGTCCTCGACCTCGCGCATCAGCTCATCTGCGCTGCGGCCCACACTGGAGATGGGCTTGCCGATGGACACATCGACAATGCCGGCACGCTTGATCAGGGCCTTGCGTGGCCAGCACTTGGCCGAAGTGATGGCCACGGGGATGACCGGCGCGCCGGTCTCGATGGCCAGCCGGGTGCCGCCCGACTTGTAGACACCTTTTTCGCCCCGAGGTATGCGCGTGCCCTCGGGGAACATGATGATCCAGATGCCGCGGGCCAGCAGGTCTTTGCCTTGCGCCACCACACGGGCAAAGGCCTGCGTGCGCTGGCTGCGATCGATGTGAATCATGTCCAGCCGCGCCATGGCCCAACCGAAGAAAGGGATCTGCAGCAGCTCTTTCTTGAACACATAGGCCAGCGGATGCGGCATCAAGGTGGGCATGAGAAAGGTCTCGAAGGTGGACTGATGCTTGACCAGCAAGATGGCAGCAGAGTTGTCACCCGTGGGCAGATGCTCCATGCCGGTGACCCGGGTCTGTATGCCCATGATCACCCGCGCTCCACCCACTGCCCAGCCCAGCCAGCGCGCCGCCATCCAGTACAAGGGCACGCCCTTGCGCCAGATCGAGGCCACAAGCATCACGACGGCCCAAGGCACCATGGTCACCAGCATCCAGAGCAAGTGCAAAACCGATCGAACAGCAGACATAGCGGCCTTTGTATCTATGCTTGAAACGGGCGTCAGGCGGATTTCTCAGCCAGCTGCCGCTTTTCGCGGGCAATCAGCCAGATGGCGAAAGACGCCAGGTCTTCGTGCACCACGGTGCCCGCCGGAAAGGTCGCAGGCAAGGGCTGATCACGGTAGGCTGCGCCGTTACCGGTCAACACCAGATGCGGCTCACAGCCCACGGCCGCACCCGCCACCACATCACGTGGCGTGTCGCCCACC
>JBJOJH010000235.1:0-7251 GCA_046046715.1 Pseudomonadota bacterium
CCCCGCTCCTGCACCCCGTCAAAGCGCCCCTGCGTCGAGCGGCTTTGACGACATGGACGACGATATCCCGTTCTGATTCAGGCTTTTGCAGAGCCACCTTACAACACCCGCCAGACCATGACGTCGGCGGGTTTTGTTCATTGTTCTGCTGCGTTGACAGCTCCAGTGATCAAGCGCTGATCACCCCGCCACCCAGACAAACCTCGCCGTCGTACACCACCGCGCTCTGGCCGGGAGTTACCGCCCATTGCGGGTCGGTAAAGTCCAGCTGAATGCCTGAGTTGCTGGAGGTTGACAGGGCGCAGGGCGCATCGGTCTGGCGGTAGCGCGTTTTGGCCGCATAGTGACCGGGGGAGGGTGCGGTGCCGGAGGTCCAGTTGGCGTCATCGGCCTTCAAACTGCTGGACAGGAGCCAGGGGTGGTCATGCCCCTGCACCACCCACAAGGTGTTGCTGGCCATGTCCTTGCGGGCCACAAACCAGGGGGCATGGTCGCCACCACCGCGCTGTGCCCCTTTTTGCTTGAGGCCGCCGATGCCCAGGCCTTGGCGCTGACCCAGCGTGTAAAAGCTCAGCCCCACGTGCTGACCGATGGTGCGACCCTTGTCATCCTTGATGGGGCCGGGCTCCTTGGCGATGTAGCGGTTCAAAAACTCCCGAAAAGGCCGCTCGCCAATAAAGCAGATGCCGGTGGAATCTTTCTTTTTGGCATTGGGCAGGCCGATCTCGGCAGCGATGCGGCGAACTTCGGTCTTGTGCAGCTCCCCCACCGGAAACAGCGTTTTGGCCAGTTGGGCTTGACTTAGCCGGTGCAGGAAATAGCTTTGGTCTTTGCTGGGGTCCAGGCCCTTGAGCAATTCAAATCGGGAGGCACCGTTGTCCACTGCGACTTCACGCACCCGGGCGTAGTGGCCCGTGGCGATTTTCTCGGCACCCAGGCGCAGGGCGTGATCCAGGAAGGACTTGAATTTGATTTCGGCGTTGCACAGGATGTCGGGATTGGGGGTGCGCCCGGCGCTGTACTCGCGCAGGAATTCGGCAAACACACGGTCTTTGTACTCGGCGGCGAAGTTGACGTGCTCCATATCGATGCCCACCACATCGGCCACGGCAGCAGCGTCCAGAAAGTCCTGTCGTGATGAGCAGTATTCGCTGTCATCGTCGTCTTCCCAGTTTTTCATGAAGATGCCGATCACCTCGTAGCCCTGCTCCTTGAGCAGCCAGGCGCTCACCGCAGAGTCCACCCCACCACTCAAACCCACCACCACACGTTGTTTGCCCATAGGTGTGCGATTATCCCCGGCATGGAACTTCGGCAGCTTCGTTACTTTGTGCGTGTGGTCGAGCTGGGCAGCATGGGCCGGGCAGCTTTGGACCTGGACCTGGTGCAGTCGGCCCTGAGCCAGCAGATCAGCCGGCTCGAAGGGGAGCTGAGCACCCGCCTGCTGCAGCGCAGCCCGAAGGGCGTGACGCCCACCGAGGCCGGTGTGGCCTTTTTTCGGGAGGCGCAACTCACCCTGCGCCATGCCGACCAGGCCATGCGCGCGGCCCAGCAGGCACGCCTGACCGGCACCGTCAGCGTCGGCTTGGCTCCCACCACAGCGGCGGTACTGGGTTTGCCCCTGATCCAGGCCATGCGCGAGCGTTACCCCGATGTGCGCCTGCATATGGTGGAGAGCCTGTCGGGGCACCTGGCCGCGATGCTGAACGCGCGTCAGCTGGACTTGGCCGTGCTCTTCGAGTCAGGTCTGGGCAACAGGCATGACATCCAGATTGCACGGCGCTGGAGCGTATTGCCTTTGCTGGAGGAAGACTTGTTTTTGATACGGCCCCGTCTGCATTCGGACAACCGCAAGTCGGCGGCGCGGGTGAGGGTGGCGCAACTGAGTGAAGAGGCGCTGATATTGCCGTCTGGGCCGCACGGCTTGCGCAGCACCCTCAATGCGATGTTTGAGCGTGCCAGGGTGACACCCCAAGTTTTGTTGGAGATCGATTCGCTACCGATGCTGATGGAAGCTGTTGATGCCGGGCTAGGTGCGACTGTGCAACCGTGGGCTGCAGTCGGACGTTTTGCAGATGCGGCCAGTCGCTTTCATATGACTCGAATCACGGACGCCCAGGTCCGCCGGGTGAATTTGTTGTGCGGCTTGTCTGAAGATGAACTGTCGCCTGCGGCTTTGGCTACCCGTGTGGTGTTGACGGATTGCGTACGCTCCTTGGTCAAGTCAGGCATCTGGGTGGGCGCAGTTCTCAGCGCACACGCTGCGCCTTGACCTTGAGATCACTCTTTGGGTTTGGATGCCTTGCCCTTACGTTTGCCGGTGCGCTGTTCTGCTAGCAGTTCGTACAAACGCTCGGCCGCCGGTGTGAAGCTGCGACCTTTGCGTCGTATCAGACCGATCCGGCGCGACACCACGGGGTCGTGCAAAGGCACGCTGGCCAGTACCGGGTGATCTGCCGCCGGCATGGCGAGAGCCGGTACGGCTGCCACACCCATGCCGGCTTCGACCAAGCCCAGCAATGTGGTGACATGTTGCGCCTCGTAAATGCTCTGGGGACGGTCGGTGGCCCCCGCCAGCGCCAGATCCAGCAACATGCGGTTTCCCGAGCTTTTGGACACCGACATGAAGTCGTACTGTCCTATCTCACGCCAGCTGACCTTGCGTTTGCGCGCCAGCGGATGATCTTTGCGGCATGCCGCCACAAAACGCTCCTCCAGAATGCTGCGAAATTCGATGCCGGGTTCATCGCTTCCGATGAAGTTCACACCGAAGTCGGCTTGCCCACTGGCAACAACTGACAGCACTTCGTTGGCACTGGCGTCGTGCACCTTGATGCGGATGCGTGGATAGCGAGCATGGTAGGTGCGCAGCACTTGGGGCAAAAAATAATACACGGCAGAGGGTACGCAGGCAATCGTGACCTCACCCATGCGGGCTCCACCCACCTCCCGTATGCCGAGCAGGGTTTCATCCAGATCGTCCAGTAGTTGGCGCACCTTGCGTGCAAAGTCGCGGCCCACGCCAGTCAGTTCCATGCTGCGGGTGTTTCTGTCGATGAGCTTGACACCCAGCGCAGCTTCCAGCTTGTCAATTCGTCGGCTGAATGCGGGTTGAGAGATGTGTATCAGGTCTGCAGCCTTGCGGAAATTTTTGAGTTCTGCGGCAGCTGCAAATGCCTGCAAATCCGGCAGGTCGAATTGGATGCTCATGGTGTTTAAAAAGTGATTGTTGTGTATTTTGCATGAATCGTTTTGAAAGATGCAATTTACAAAATTTACTGTCCGATCGATGATTCAGGCATGAAAACTTCGATTCCATGTGTACTCATGCGTTCAGGCACTTCTCGTGGCCCGTTCTTCCTGAGCGATTGGCTGCCTGATGATCCCCAAGTTCGTGACCGTGTTCTGGTGAGCGCGATAGGCTCCAGTGACCTGACGCAGATCAATGGACTCGGAGGAGGCACAACGCTGACCAGCAAGGTGGCCATCGTCTCCCGGTCGACCCGGGCGGACTGTGATGTCGACTACCTTTTTGCCCAGGTTGGTGTGGGTGAACATTCGGTAGATACCCGCCCCAATTGCGGCAACATGCTCGCGGGTGTAGCACCTTTTGCGATCGAGCAAGGACTGATCGAGCCCCTCGAAGGGGTGACTTCAGTACGTGTGCACAACGTCAATACGGGTGCCCGCATCGATGTGGCCGTGCAAACCCCCGGCGGCCATGTGAATTACGAAGGAGATGTCCGTATCGATGGTGTTGCGGATCCAGCTGCACCGATCTACATGAGCTTTTTGGATGCTTGGGGGGCAGTCACCGGCCGTCTGTTCCCTACTGGAGAGCGCATCAATCAGATCGACGGTGTGGATGTGACCTGCATCGATGCAGCCATGCCGATGGTGCTGATCTCTGCCACCAGTTTGGGCGTCACTGGCAGCGAATCTGCCTCGCAGCTGGATAACACTCCCGGTCTGTTGGATCGACTGGAGCGAATTCGTTTCCAGGCAGGGCGGCTGATGGGGCTGGGGGATGTGAGCAACAGCGTATTGCCCAAGCCGGTCATTGTCAGTCCGACTGAGGACAACCAGTCCATCAATTCCCGCTACTTCACGCCCAAGCGGTGCCATACCTCGCACGCTGTCACTGGTGCTATCGGCGTGGCGACAGCCTTGGCTCTGCCTGGTACGGTGGCTCACCGGCACGACATGGACGTGGGTACACACAACCTGCGGGTTTTGCATCCATCCGGCGTGATTCAGATCGCCTTGGAGCTGGGCCGCCGTGGTGATCAGCTGGAAGTGTCGCGCGCTTCGGTGGTGCGAACAGCCCGAAAAATCATTCAGGGCAACCTGGAAATTCCGGCCCGTCTTTGGGCGAACTAAGTACATGGATTCACAACCAACTATCGAGGAGACCCGAAAGATGACATTCAACTTCACCCCACTGCGCACCGCCCTGGGTGCGGCAACGCTGGTCTTTGCGACACTGGTGCAGGCGGCCTACCCCACCAAGACCATCACCATCGTCGTGCCCACTGCAGCGGGTGGGGGTAACGATGCCATGGCGCGCATCATCGCCCAGAAAATTGCGCCCATACTGGGACAATCTGTGATCGTCGACAACAAGCCTGGTGCCAACGGCTCCATCGCAAGCGAGGCAGTCGCGCGCGCAACGCCTGATGGGCACACCGTGCTATTTGGTTACGTGGCCACACACGGCATGAATCCAGCGTTGCAGAAATTGCGGTATGACCCCGTCACAGACTTCGAGCCCTTGGGTCTTGTGGGCTATTCGCCCACCTTGATGGTGGTGCACCCCTCTCTGAAAGGGAAGGACGGAAAGGACGTGATTTCCCAGCTTAAAAACCAGCCTGGCAAATTCAGTTACGCGTCTGCCGGCAACGGTACAGCACCCCATTTTGCGGCTGAACTTTTCAAAATGAGTACCGGTGCCGACCTGCTGCATGTGCCTTACAAAGGTTCTGCGCCCGCGGTGGCTGACACGATTGGTGGACACACCCATGTGATGTTCCCCAGCCTCTTTACCGGAATTCCGCAAGTCAAGGCGGGCAAGCTCAATGCTGTAGCGATAGCAGGGGAGCGGCGTTCACAAGCGCTTCCAGATGTCCCAACACTGAAAGAGCTGGGGGTTAATGGTGTCAATGTGACCCAGTGGTATGGTTTGTTCGCACCTGCGGGCACGCCCAAGGCAACGGTTGAGCAGTTCAATGTGGCGCTGAACAAGGTTTTGAACCAAAAGGACGTGATTCAGCAAATTGAAGGTCATGGTGCTGATGTGGAAACGAGTTCGCCAGAGCAGCTACGCAAGATGGTCGTCGATGAGGTTGCGAAGTGGAAGCAGGTGGTACAAAAAGCTCAGTTGAGCGCTGACTGAAGTTGGGTATTTGGGTTGGATATTGGGCCATCACAATTTCTGATGGCCTGATCCGAATTGAGTGCTTCCCTATGCCCATCTATGCGCCTAAAGTTCACGCTCCATTGATTGACATGAGGAGTGAATGTGGACTTGCAGCTTTTGGGGAAAACCGCCTTGGTTACTGGGGCCAGCGTAGGTATCGGGCGGGGCATTGCCCTGGCGCTTGCGGCAGAGGGCGTAAAGCTGGCGCTCACGGCGCGGCGCATGGACAAACTACGTGAAGTGGCCGCTGAAGTGACGGCCCTAGGAGCACCTGCACCCGTGCTGATTGAGCAAGACATGTACGCTGACGATGCCGCCAAATGCATTGCACAAGCGGCCGTGGCCGGTTTGGGCCATGTGGATATTTTGGTCAACAACGCAGGCGGTTCCCGCAGTTTCAAAGACCTGCATGTGAGCGAGGAACAATGGCAAGAGGCGATCACCCTGAACTTTCATCGCCCTCGCCAGTTGGGCGACGCGCTGATTGACCAGATGATTGCCCAGGGCTGGGGCCGCATCATCAACATCACTGGAAAGAGCGAGCCTGAGCACATCAACGGCGCGTTCTGCGCCAAGGCAGGTATGCACAGCTGGGCCAAGGGCTTGTCGCGCATGGTGGGCAAACATGGCATTACGGTGAACTGCATTCCCCCGGGACGCATTCACTCGGAGCAGATTTTTCGCAACTACACGCCCGAGTACCGACAGTGGCAGTGCGACAACGAGATTCCGGCTGGCCGTTATGGCGAGCCGGAAGACCTGGCGAACCTGGTGGCGTTCCTTTCATCGCCCAAGGCCAGCTACATCACCGGGGCGGTGATTCCGGTGGATGGCGGTTTGCGCAAGTACCAGTTCTGACTGGCCCCTGTGCAAGATGCCTGTGGTGATAACAGACGCCTTATTAATTAAAACGGAGACAACGCCATGACATTGAATCGACGACAAGTACTGACTGCGGCTGCAAGTGCTGCGATGGTGGGCGCGCCTGCTGTACATGCGCAGTCCGCTTGGCCCAGCAAGGCCGTCCGCTTTGTAGTGCCATTTGCGCCTGGGGGCACCAGTGAGATCGTGGCTCGCTCGGTGGCCGCCGAGCTGACCAAGCAACTGGGCCAAAGCGTGTATGTGGAGAACAAGCCGGGTGGCGCCGGCGTGACGGCCATGGCCGATGTGGCCAAAGCAGCGCCCGACGGGCACACCATCATCCTGTCGCATGTGGGCACCATGGCGGTGAATCCCTACATGCTCAAGAGCCAGCCTTATGACGTGGACAAGGACTTTGTGCCTGTGACCCTGCTCGCCAAGGTGCCCAATGTGTTTGTGATTCACCCGGATGTGCCGGCGAAGAACTTCAAGGAGTTTGTGGATTACGCCCGGCGCAACCCTGGCAAGCTCAATTACGGTTCAGCGGGTAATGCCAGTGCGGGCCACTTGGCCATGGAGTACCTCAAGTTGGTCACGGGCATGTTTATCACCCACATTCCCTACCGGGGCACCGGGCCACAGCTCACCGATCTTTTGGCGGGGCGTACCGACGCTTCCTCCGCCGGCATGCCGGCTTTGGGGGCTCACATCCGCTCTGGCAAGCTGCGGGCCATAGCGGTAGGCACCCAGCAGCGAATTCCTGCCATGCCCGATGTACCCACGGTGGCCGAGCTGGGTTACAAGGACTTCGAAACCTCGCAGTGGTATGGCATTCATGCGCCCGCTGGCACGCCACCCGACATCGTCAAGCGCCTGCAGGAAGAGTGCTACAAAGCCTTGCGAGCCAGTTCTGTGACTGAACGCTTTGCCACCGACAACGCCGTGGGCGGTGGTGGACCTGCGGCCGAATATGC
>JBJOJH010000236.1:0-4214 GCA_046046715.1 Pseudomonadota bacterium
ACTCAAACACGGCGTCGATCACGCGCATGTTGCGGATGGCGTCTTCGACGCCATAGAGCTGGGGACGTACGCCGCGAATGATTTCGCTGAAGGCGTCGCCTTGCAGGGTGTACTGGTCGCAGGCGGGCAGGGTTTCGGTGGCGGCGGCGCGGCTGCCCAGCAGACTGCCGTCGTCGATGTGCAGGCGCATGCCTTCGCCGGGGATGGCGTTGAAGGGGATTTCGACTTCCAGGCGCTTGTCGGTACCCACGGCCTGCACGCGCTGGTAGGGCGTGGACTGGGTGGACACGGTGAATTGCAAGCGCCGGCCCTGACCAAAGTCCACCAGTGCGCTGGTGAGGCGGTCGGTGCTGAAATTGGGGTCGCGGTCGATCAAAGACACTACACGCAGTGGCTCAGCACCAAAAAGCAGGCGGGCGGTGACGATGGCATAGCAGCCTATGTCGTACAGCGCACCGCCACCGGTCTCGGGGCGGTTACGGATGTTGGCGCTGTCGGTGTTGTTGTATGAGAAGAAGGTCTGCACGGTGTGCAACTTGCCCAGCACACCGCTTTGCACGATCTCTTGCGCACGCAACCACTGCGGATGAAAGCGCACCATGAAGGCCTCCATGATGTGCACTTTGTCGGCCACTTCGCGCAGCTGCGCGGCCTCGTCGGCATTCATGGCCACCGGCTTTTCGCACAGCACATGCTTGCCGGCGCGGGCGGCAGCCAAGGTGAGCGGAATATGCAGATCGTTGGGCAGTGGGTTGTAGATGGCCTCGATGGCGGGATCGGCAATCAGCCCTTCGTAAGAACCGTAGGCCGTGGCTATGCCCATGTCGGCGGCCACTTTTTGGGCAGAGGCCAACGAACGCGAAGCAATGGCCGCGATGTTGCACCACTGGCTTGCCTGCATGGCAGGTATGACTTTTTGGCGACCGATCAGGGCGGTGCTAAGCACGCCCCAGTTCACTTTTTGCATGGCAGACATCCTTGTTGACGTTAGGCGTTGGGCGTTAGGTATTGGTGGACTCGGCAACGCGGGCAGGTTCGGCCGCAAGCGCCAAAGCCTGAAAACGCCGCCAAGTGAAATAAATGGCACCCAGCAGGGCCAGCAGCGCGCCGTAAGCCCAGGGCTGGCCCTCATAAAGGGAAAAAATCAGAAAACGCACCTGGTGGCCGCCATCGGTAAAGGCGGTGAGCTGACCCAGGCCTTCGGACTTGAACGAAGGCGTCTTGCGGGCCAGGTCGGTAAACAACGGCGCCAGATGCGACGAAATCAGCAAGAAAGTGATGATGACCGGAATGCCGGCGAGCACCGCCCTGAAGACATTGCCGCGAAACATGAGCACCGACAGCGACATGACTGAAATCAGATTGGGCAAATCACCCAACGGCAGTACCTGGTTGCCAGGCAACACCAGCGCGATGACGATGGCCAGGGCCATCAGGATGAGGCCGGTGACGATGACCGACTTATGGCCCATCAAAAAGCCGGTGTCCAGCGCCACGATGAGGTTTTTGCGCTGCGGAAAGTAGCGCGCCACCTGGTCGCGCAAGGCCGTGGTGATGGGCATCATGGCCTCACCAATCAGGCCAGCGCTTTTGGGCAGCAAAAACATCACCGCCGAAAT
Source organism: Pseudomonadota bacterium (assembly GCA_046046715.1). Lineage (GTDB taxonomy): Bacteria > Pseudomonadota > Gammaproteobacteria > Burkholderiales > Burkholderiaceae_C > JBEEJZ01. Next base: position 1,620 of record JBJOJH010000236.1, read on the forward strand.
GTGCACGCCCATTTCCAGGGTCTGCTTGAGGTCGTAATTGGCGGCCAGCGCCAGCGCCAGACCCATCAGCAAACCAATCACCATGGGCTCGCTCAGCATGTCCAGCAGGCCGCGGGTGTCTTCAGCACCGGCGTCTTTTTGGCGCTCGGGGTTGTAGCTGATCTGGTTGAGGCCCGGAATGCGGTCGATCAGCCAATCGACGCAGGCGGTGTAAGGCACGATGCCATTGACCGAAACAGGTGAGGCCGAGATGCCGGTCAGGCCCATTTCGCGCTCCACATCGGGCGCGGTCCACTCCGTCATCTTGAAGCAATACACCGCGATCAGGAGCGTGACCGCCAGCCCCAGCGCCATGCTGCCCGAAGCCGCCAGCACCAGCGCACCCACCAGTGCAAAGTGCCAGTAGTTCCAGATGTCGATGTAGATGGTGCGGGTCAGGCCCGTGGCCAGCATCAACAGGTTCAGGCCCAGCACCAGGGGGATGGACAGGGCCGCCAGGGGCGAGGCCCAGGTGATGGCGGCCAAGGGGGGCCAGCCCACATCCAGCACCGGGAAGTTGAGCCCCCGTACTTCGGACAAGTGCTGGACCGCCGGGCTGATGTTGGCGACAAAGAAGTCAAAAGCGATAAAGACGCCCGCAAAACCTGCTGCCAGGGAAATGCCGCTCATCAAGGCCCGCTTGAACGGCACCCTCACCGCCAGCGCGACGGCAAAGATGATCAGCGGCAGCATCACATACGCCTTGAAGCTGAAGAAAGCTGCCAGATAGTGTTCAAACGAAGCCATGAGGGGGAAAAGTCCAGTTCAGCGGATCAGATGTAGGCGTTCAGCAGGTTCTCGTAGCGCTCTTGCCGGCCGGACACGGGCAAGGTGTCGGTGTTCTTCTCAAGCACCCGGGCGGCCAGCGCATCCAGCGTCGTCTTGCCGGCCAGCACATCTTGGCCGAAGCTGGAATTCCAGCCCTGGTAGCGGTCGGCCACCTGTTGGGCCAGCTTGCCGTCGTTGATCATTTTTTCAGCAATCAACAGGGCACGGGCCGTCACGTCCATGCCACCGATGTGGCCATGGAACATGTCGTCGGGCTCTATCGACTGGCGACGCACCTTGGAGTCGAAGTTCACGCCACCCGTGGTGAAGCCGCCACCTTGCATGATGATGTACATGGCCAGGGCGGTTTCAGGAATGCTGTTGGGGAACTGATCGGTGTCCCACTGGCACTGCATGTCGCCACGGTTCATGTCGATGGAGCCAAAGATGCCCAGATCCACGGCTGTGGCCAGCTCGTGCTCGAAACTGTGACCGGCCAGAGTGGCGTGGTTGGCTTCGATGTTGACCTTGACCTCATTTTCCAAACCACAGCGGCGCAGCAAACCATAGACCGTGGCCACGTCGTAGTCATACTGGTGCTTGGTGGGTTCACGGGGCTTGGGTTCGATCAGGATGGTGCCGTTGAAGCCAATCTTGTGCTTGTACTCCACCACCATGCTCAGGAAGCGGCCTAGCTGGTCCAGCTCCTGGCCCATGCGCGTGTTGAGCAGGGTCTCGTAACCCTCGCGGCCACCCCACAGCACGTAGTTGGCACCGCCCAGTTTGTGGGTGGCGTCCATGGCTTCTTTCACCTGCAGGGCAGCCAGAGCGAAGATTTCCGGATCGGGGTTGGTGGCCGCACCCGACATGAAGCGCCGGTGGCTGAATAAGTTGGCCGTGCCCCACAGCAACTTCATGCCGGTGTCTTGTTGCTTGCGGCCGAGAACATCCACCATTTCGTGCAGGTAGCTCACGCTTTCACGCGGGGTGGCACCTTCGGGGGCGATGTCGCGGTCATGAAAGCAGTAGTAGGGGGCGCCCAGCTTTTGAAAAAACTCGAAGGCGACATCGGCCTTGACACGTGCTGCCGCCATCGGGTCGCTCATGTGGTGCCAGGGGCGCTGGAAGGTGTCGCCACCAAAGGGGTCCAGGCCGTTCCAGCAGAAGCTGTGCCAGTAGCACACCGCAAAACGCAATTGCTCTTCCATGCGCTTGCCCAGCACGATGCGGTCCTTGTCGTACCACTTGAAGCTCAGGTCATTGGTGGATGTCGGGCCCTCATAAGCGATGGGGGCAACGTTGTTGAAGTAAGAACTCATGCAAGACCTCGGTAGTTAAGTCAAAAGGGAGTAATCAGCCGGCATAGAGCGAACGAAAGCGGGCATATCTGGGGGCCAACAAGGCTTGCTCGGCAGCGTCGGGCAGATACACCTGATCCACATCGGGGGCAGTGCACACCTCCGCCAATGCCGCGCCAGTGGCCAGCCAGGCCAGGCGAGCGGCACCCAGGGCACCGCCAGCGGCCGAGCCACCGTGGGTCACGATCTCGACATCCAGGCAAGAAGCCAATTGCTGCGCCCAGAAGGCGCTGCGAGCGCCACCGCCCACCAGCGACAAGCGCTGCGGTGCACAACCAGCGGCCTTGAGGGCCTCCAGGCCGTCGCGCAAACCAAAGGTCACGCCCTCAATAACGGCGTAAGCCAGGGCGGCCGCATCGGTATCAAAGCTCAGCCCATGAAAACTGCCGCGCACACTGGCGCTGTTGTGGGGCGTACGTTCACCGCTGAG
>JBJOJH010000237.1:0-4976 GCA_046046715.1 Pseudomonadota bacterium
CGTGCACAAACTGCTGCAGGGCTACCGCGACTGGCCGGCCGCCGATGTGGACAGCGTCGCCCAGGTGCTGGTGTGCGTGTAGCAGCTGCTGGCCGAGGTGCCCGAGATCGCCGAGCTGGACATCAACCCCCTGCTGGTCAACCACGAGGGCGCCATTGCACTCGACGCCCGCGTACGCCTCAGCCTCAAGAAAGGCGCGGGTGCGGAGCACTTTGCCATACGCCCCTACCCCAGTGAACTGGCCCAGAGCATGGCCTGGCAGGGCAAAACCCTCGAGATACGCCCCATACGCCCCGAGGACGAGGCCCTGCATGCCGAATTTTTAGGCAAGCTGGCGCCCGAAGACATCCGAATGCGAGTGTTTTACAGCCGCCGAACCATGGAGCACAGCGAACTAGCCCGCCTGACGCAAATCGACTACGACCGCGAAATGGCCTTTGTGGCCATCGCGCCGGGACCGGACGGCCAGCCGCAAACCCAGGGCGTGGTGCGCGCCATGGCAGACCCCGACAACATCAGTGCCGAGTTCGGCATCATCATCCGATCCGAACTCAAAGGCAGCGGCTTGGGCAAACTGCTGATGGACAAGATCATCGCCTACCTGCGCAGCCGCGGCACCCAGCAAGTAGTGGCCACCGTGCTGAAAGAAAACACCCGCATGCTGGAGCTCTCCCACGCCCTGGGCTTCAAGGACGCCGCCCTGCAAGACGACCCCACCACGCGCAATATCGAGATGGACTTGAGGGCTGTTTGAAAACGGGATGAAGAAGGTTTGAATGCGGGGGCCTCGTTACCGAGGTCACGACCACCAGATTGCCAGTGACGCGTGCGCCCGGAATACGCAAGCTCCAGTCGCGGCTAGTCGCACTGAAGGTGCAGCTTGGCCCAAGTTCAGGTACCTGCCGCGGTCGGTCTGGGGTTAGGGAGGACAGGCTACCATGCTTTGGCAGCCAGTTTCAGTTTGCCTTCGCGCCTTGCCCGCTTACTGCCTTGAGTACTTTTTCGTTGTACTCCGCCTCGGTAAGCAAGCCTTGAGCCTTTAACCGCTTTAATGACTCAATGCTTTCGAAGACTTTTGGATCCGAGGTCGATCGGGTGATATTGAGATCGATCCTCTGCTTCGGCTGTACCTTTTCCAGTCCGAGATCAAAGGCAACTACGGCAGACCCGCCGCCACGCCAAATACAAGGATTGACAGTCTTGGTCTGTGAGGTGCCGCCGGATCCGGCTTGCGGGTACACAGTGACAACGTAATTAGTGCCGCCGGTTAACCAGCCGTCAGGAGAGTTGGCAACACCGACCCACGTCTTTGTGCACTGCATTGATACGTCAACCGGCGTAGTACCAACCTTTAGTTGATTGACGTCAACCTGCGCCCCGGTAGGATTACTCTCTACTCGTACGGTGATGAATGTGGGCGTTGCGCACCCGCTAAGAGCGAGCAGCAGGGCAAGCGAGAGTGTTTTCATTTGAAGCGCGATGAAAAGAGTTCCGAGGGGCAAGTATGTCCAGATCGATGCAGACGAGCGCCTATCCCGGACGACTCAACCCTGAACATAAACTAAATAAAGCAGTCTTAGTGCCACTCATAAAACCTCCCTCTTCAATTTTTCCAATGGCCCAGGTTGCCGGTTAGCTTTAAGGGTTACTACTGTGCAAACACTATAGCCTTTGAACCGATTAGGCTAACGTTTACTGAATAAATATGGCGCACTCGCACACCCGAATGCTGGAGCTCGCCCACGGACTGGGCTTCAAGGACGCCGCCCTGTAAGACGGCCCCACCACGCGCAATATCGAGATGGATTTGAGGGCGGGTTGAAAACGGGATGAAGACGGTTTGAGTGCGGTGTACTCGTTACCGAGCTCACGACCACCACATAGACAGGGGCACGGCCCACAAGCCGTCGCCAAACGGCACGACCTCGCGTCCAGAGTACAGCACGATCCCGCGCTCAAAAATGGCTGCTTCGGTCTCTTGCAAGTGGCGAAGGCCCTTGAAGTCCTTGCCGTCCACGGTGGCGCTGGCCTTGACCTCGATGCCAGTGATCAGGCCCTGCGGGTTTTCGAGCACGAAGTCGACTTCAACGCCGGCCTGCGTACGGTAGTGCCAAAGAGTCAGACGCTGAGCGGAGAACGAGAGGTGCTTGAGCAGCTCGCTCAGGACCAGGGTTTCTACCGCTCCACCTGGCAAGCCGGGCTGCGCACGAAGTCCATCCGCGCCAGCACCCACCAGATGATTGAGGAGACCCGTGTCGGGCAGGTATATTTTGGGCGCCTTCACCAGGCGCTTGCCGGGGTTGCGCTCCCAGGGCGCGACGCGCACCACCAGGAACAGCATTTCGAGCAAGGCAAAGTAACGTTTGAGCGTGGTTTGCGGCAAGCCCACCGTGCGTGACAACTCGGCAAAATTGAGCAGGCTGGCACTGCGCGCCGCCAGCAAACGCAATAAATTGGGCACCTCAGTCAACTGCTCGACACGTGCGAGCTCTCGCACGTCACGCTGCAGGATGGCTTGCACGTAGCTGTCAAACCAAGCCGCTCGTCTGCGAGGTGTGCTCCGCGCCGTGGCATCCGGGTAGCCGCCAAACACCAGCTGGTTGATCAGGTCCTCGCGCTCGCAGGGTTGCACGGCCAGGTCGGCCCAACCGCCGTTAAACAGCCAGTCCGCACGATTGAACCCGGGCTTGCCAGCCAATTCGGCACCAGACAAGGGCCATAGCGTCAGCACCTCCATGCGCCCAGCCAAAGAATCTGCGATGCCGGGCAAGAGCATCACATCGGCCGACCCCGTGAGCAGAAAGCGACCCGGCTCGCGCTGCCTATCCACAGACGCCTTGATGGCCAGAAACAAGCCCGGTGCGCGCTGCACCTCATCAAGAATCACAGGCCCGTTCAGCCCGTTGATAAATCCTGCTGCATCTGACTGAGCAGCATTCAGCACAGACGAATCATCCAGGGTCAGGTACTGGCGCTTCTGCCCGATCGCATCACTGCCGGCAACGGATTGCACCAGCGTGCTTTTGCCGCTTTGCCGCGCGCCGTTGACCACCACCACGGGTGTATCGGCAAGGGCTTCCAGCAAAAGTGGGGCAAGGTGCCTTTGGAACATGGCGGCATTCTACGAATTTCATCCACCAAGTGGATGAAATTCAGCCACCTGATGGATGAATTTCATCCGAACCTTACAAAAATTACCCCAAAAACCGCCAATCTCCAGCAGAGTCAGTCCCGTCAATAGCCACCTTGCGCAGGCTTCGACTGGGAGTCGACGGGCATTTTGAACTGGGTTGCCAGCGCAGTGGCGGCGCGCACGAGAAGGGTGGTATCCACGCCCACGGCCACAAACACGGCGCCTGCATCCAGGTACTTTTGTGCGACCACCGGGTCGGCAGCCAAAACACCAGGGGCCTTGCCTGCCGCACGCACCGTGGAGATGCCACGCAGGATGGCGTCTTGCACATCGGGGTGATTGGGTTGCCCGCGATAGCCCATGCTGGCGGACAGATCGGCAGGGCCGAAGAAAACGCCGTCGACGCCGTCTGTCTGGGCGATGGCCTGCAAATTCTGCACAGCCAGCAGGGTCTCTGCCTGCACCAGGAGGCACATCTCATCGTTGGCGTGGTTCACGTAGTCAGCGATCTGGTTCCAACGCGAAGCACGGGCCAGGGCCGCCCCCATGCCACGGATGCCTTCGGGCGGGTAGCTCATGGCACGCACCATGAGCGCCGCTTGCTCGGCGGTGTCCACCATAGGAACCAGCAAGGTTTGCGTGCCCACATCCAGGTATTGCTTGACCAGCGCGACATCGGCTTCGACACAGCGCACCACCGCCTGGGCCGGGTACGGCGCAATGGCCCGCAACTGGTCGAGCACGGTGCGCGGGGTGTTGGGACCATGTTCGCCATCGAGCAGCAACCAGTCGAAACCGCAGGGGGCCAGCGCCTCGGCAACGCCGGCGTCTGCAAAGCCAACCCAGCAACCGATTTGTGCCCGGCCTGCGCGCAGTGCGTGTTTGAAATGATTCTGGGGAATTTTCATGGTGACTCCGGGTACAAGCCTTTGCTGCGCGCCATCAGGCGGGTCAGGCCGAGCAGCGCGTCGATATGGGGGGTGGCCAGTTGCAGGTGCTGGCCAATCTCGCGCACCACGCTGACCAAGGCGTCGAGCTCGATGGGCCGCCCTGCTTCCACGTCTTGCAGCATGGAGGTCTTGAACGAACCCAGGCTGCGAGTGATGGCGTGGCGGTCGTCAGGCACCTGGGCAATGCCGCAGCCTATGTGCTGACCAATGGCCTGCGCCTCCAGCATCACCGCGCTGCAAAACGCACGCACCAGGGGGTCATCCAGAATGCGGTCGCAGGGCGCTCCGGTGAGCGCCGACACCGGGTTCATGGTCATATTGCCCCAGAGTTTGAACCAGATCTCGCTCTGGATACGCTCGGCCTGCTGCACCTTGAAGCCGGCGTCCGAGAGCAGGTCTGCCACCGCCTGCACCCGTGGCGTGATGCCTCCGGCCGGCTCACCCAGAATGAGCTGGTTGTTCTTGATACGCTCCAGGTGCGCAGGCCGGGGCGATGCTGCGCTGACGTGCACCACGCAACCCAGCACATGCCGGGTGGGCAAGGTGGCCGCAATCAGGCCGCCAGGGTCCACGGTTTGCAGCTGCAGGCCCGCGCAAGCACCCGGCAAGCCGTCAAAAAACCACCAGGGCACACCGTTCATGGCCACCAGCACCACGGTGTGTGGCGCCATCAGTGCCCGCACCGAAGCGGCAGCCTGCGCCATGGCCGGAGCCTTGACGGCCACGATGACCAGGTCTTGCGGGCCCAGCGTGGTGGGGTCGTCGCTGGCGTGAACCTTTACACGACGGGTGTTGCCCTCGGCATCGGTCCAGGTCAGGCCCTGAGATTGCAGAGCACGCAAAGTATCGCCACGGGCCAGGGCCGAGAGCTCGATTCGGCCAGCTGCCAGGCC
>JBJOJH010000238.1:0-9576 GCA_046046715.1 Pseudomonadota bacterium
TTGAAAAACAGATTGCCGTAAAGCAGCAGCCAGGGACTGTCCTCCAAATCTGCCCCAAGCAGGCCGTTGGGGCCCCACAAAGTGAGCACCCCCATGGCAGCCACTAGCGTTGGCACCACAAACGGCAACATCAGCAAACGCAGGACCCAGGAGCGCCCCACAAATTCAAACCGGGCCAAAACCCAGGCCACCGGCAAACCCACGGCCAGTGCTGCCACACAGGTCAAAGCGGCTTGCATCAAAGACCAAGCCAGCCGCCAGCGCAGGTATTCATCCTGCCACAGGGCCCAGACGCCGGCTGCTGATGCGTCCACCGCAAGGCCATCACCCGCAAAGCCTTCCCACGCCAGGCGCGCCATAGGTCCGAGCAGCAGCAAAAGCAAGGTTGCCGCCGGCAACAAGGTCAGCAGCCAGCGCGCAGGCAGCTTCATGGAACTACTTCAGAACCACCTTGGTCCAACGCGCAATCCACTGTGCAGACTTTTCGGCGATCTGCTCGGAAGGCAGGCTATCGAAGCTGGCCGGCTCAGGCGCATGGCGCATCACCTCGGCACGCGCAACGCCAGCCTGGGTCGGGAACATCCACATGGTGGTCTGCAGGGCTTCCTGTACCGGCACGCTGGTCATGAAGGCTACAAACTTTTGCGCTGCCTCGGGCTGTTTGCCACCAGCGATCAGGCCTACACCTTCCATCTGGCGGTACACGCCGCCTTTCAGAAAAAGATTGCCCGTAGGCGATTCGGTGAGTTTTTCCTTGCTGTAAAACACCTCGGCCGCCGGGCTGCTGGCGTAGCTGACCACCAGCGGGTAAGCACCGCCATTGCGGCTGAAGTGGGTGTAATAAGCTTCCGTCCAGCCCTTGGAAACCTTGAGGCCGTTGGCACGCATGCGGCCCCACCAGTCAAAGGCCTGCTCCTCGCCCATGCCAGCAATGGTGGCCAACAAGAAGGCAAAGCCCGGGCTGGAGGTGGCGGGGTTTTCGACCACCAACCATTTTTTGTAGGCCGGTTGGGTCAGGTCTTGCAAAGACTGGGGCAAGGCTACCCCTTTCTTGGCCAGGGCAGCCTTGTCAAAATTGAGGGTCACATAACCATAGTCCACTGCCGTCAGAGCCACGCCCAAAGGGCCGGCAGCAGCCTGGCTGGGTGCCAACACGCCGGCAGCACTGGCTTTGGCTGCCAAGGTGTTGTCTATGCCGTAAACCACGTCGGCCACTGGCTTGGACTTGGTCAGAATCAGTTTGTTCAGCATTTCACCTGCGTCGCCGCCCTTGATGAGGCTCAGCTTGACGCCGGCGTCCTTCTCGAACTGAGCCAGCAAAGGCTTGGGCAGGTCAAAGGAGTCATGCACCATCACGCGCAACACAGGCGCTGCGGCCCAGGTGTTCAGATGCAAAAAACCAGTGGTGGAAATAACGGCGGCGAGGGCCAGCCGGGACAAGATGCGACGCTTCATGTTTGCCTTTCAATGCGCCAGCACAGAGCGTCTGAAGGCACAGGGGCCACCGCATCTCATGACAAGGCAGACCCAGGCAATCACGCTCCCTACGCTGGCATGACCCAGATCAGGTGAGTGGGGTATTTCTCAGTCCGCCCTCAGCGGACACCCCCGGTGAGGCGCGAATTCTAAGGCCAGCAACAAATTGGCCATAAAAAAGGTCCCACGCCAGCAGGGTCGCTGCCAACGTGGGGCCCTAGTCAACGACGACCGCTTCAGGCCAGCGAGGCCTCCAGGGCGGCGTTGAGGGTTGCGCTCGGACGCATCACCGCGCTCACCTTCTTGGGGTCGGGCATGTAGTAGCCACCGATGTCCACCGGATGGCCCTGCACCGCATTGAGTTCAGCCACGATGGCCTGCTCGTTCTCGGTCAGCGATTTGGCCAGCGGCGCGAAGTGGGCCTGCAGTTCGACATCGTCGGTCTGCGCTGCCAGTTCTTGTGCCCAGTACATGGCCAGATAAAACTGGCTGCCACGGTTGTCGAGCTGACCGGTCTTAGGCGATGGGTTTTTGTTGTTGTCCAGCAATTTGCCGGTTGCGGCATCCAGCGTTTTCGCCAACACCTTGGCCTTGCTGTTGCCCTTTTTCAGACCCAGGTCTTCAAGCGAAACGGCCAGTGCCAGGAATTCACCCAGCGAGTCCCAGCGCAGGTGGTTTTCTTCCACCAACTGCTGCACGTGCTTGGGCGCAGAACCGCCGGCACCGGTTTCGTACATGCCGCCACCCGCCATCAAAGGCACCACCGACAGCATCTTGGCCGAGGTGCCCAGTTCCATGATCGGGAACAGGTCGGTCAGGTAGTCGCGCAGGATGTTGCCTGTGGCGCTGATGGTGTCCAGACCGCGCACCACGCGCTCCAGGGTGTAACGCATCGCACGCACCTGGCTCATGATCTGGATTTCCAGACCAGCCGTGTTGTGCTCGTGCAGGTACATCTTGACCTTGGTGATGAGCTGGGCTTCGTGAGGACGGTACTGATCGAGCCAGAACACCACAGGCATGCCAGAGTTGCGGGCACGGGTCACGGCCAGCTTGACCCAGTCACGGATCGCAGCGTCCTTGACCTGGCACATGCGCCAAATGTCGCCCGTTTCCACGTCTTGCGACAGCAGCACTTCACCAGTGTTCAGGTCGGTGATGTTGGCCACGCCGTCTTCGGAGATTTCGAAGGTCTTGTCGTGCGAGCCATATTCCTCAGCTTGCTGGGCCATCAGGCCGACGTTGGGCACCGTGCCCATGGTCTTGGGGTCGAATGCGCCGTGCCACTTGCAGAAGTTGATCATCTCCTGGTAGATGCGGGCAAAGGTCGACTCAGGCATCACGGCCTTAACGTCCTTCAAACGACCATCGGCACCCCACATCTTGCCGCCGTTACGAATCATGGCGGGCATGGACGCGTCAACGATCACATCGTTGGGCGAGTGGAAATTGGTGATGCCCTTGGCCGAGTCCACCATGGCCAGCTCGGGGCGGTGCTCATGACAAGCGTGCAGGTCGCGCTTGATTTCGTCTTGCTTGCTTTGTGGCAACGTAGCGATCTTGTCGTACAGATTGGCCATGCCGTTGTTGACGTTCACGCCCAGTTCTTCAAACAACTTGGCATGCTTTTCAAACGCGTCCTTGTAAAAGATCTTCACGCAGTGGCCGAACACGATGGGGTGCGAGACCTTCATCATGGTGGCTTTCACGTGCAGCGAGAACATCACACCGGTCTTGTGGGCGTCTTCGATTTCCCTTTCGTAGAAAGCCAGCAGGGCTTTCTTGCTCATGAACATGCTGTCGATCACTTCACGGTCGAGCAAGGCGACTTTGGGTTTGAGAACGATGGTTTTGCCACTCTTGGTGATCAACTCCATCTTCACTTCACGGGCGCGGTCCAGGGTCATGGACTTTTCGCCGTGGTAGAAGTCGCCCGCGTGCATGTGCGAGACGTGCGAACGCGATGCCTGGCTCCACTCGGCCATGCTGTGGGGGTTCTTACGAGCGAATTCCTTGACGGCGCGGGGAGCGCGGCGGTCGGAGTTACCCTCTCGCAGCACAGGATTCACGGCCGAACCGGTGCACTTGGCGTAACGCGCCTTCAGCGCCTTTTCTTCGTCGTTCTTGGGGTTCTCGGGGTAGTCAGGCAAGGCATAACCTTTGGCCTGCAGCTCCTTGATGGCGGCCGTCAGCTGGCCCACGGACGCGCTGATGTTGGGCAACTTGATGATGTTGGCCTCGGGCTTCAAAGTCAGCTTGCCCAGTTCAGCCAGATTGTTGGGCACGCGTTGTTCGGCGGGCAGCAAGTCAGAAAACTCACCCAGAATACGCGCTGCCACAGAAATGTCGCTCTCGGCTACTTCGATGCCGGCAGGCGCCGCAAAGGCACGAATAATGGGCAGAAATGAAGCAGTGGCCAGATAAGGCGCTTCGTCGGTCACGGTGTAGATGATTTTTGACTTTTCAGCAGTCATAGAGTCCTCGTACTTGAGTTAGATGGGGTGAATAATCAACGACGGGCGATGTTAATGCGGACTAACAGGGAGTCTGCTTACAACCGACTGCATACATCAAGAATTTAGAAACGGGCTGGCGGCCAGACGCGCTGACGCAATATCTACTGCCCGCGGGCCATACTGCAGCACTCAACGATCTAACGCCCCATGCTCAACCTCTTGCGAACCTACTCTCTGCAAGAACTACGCCATCACCCTTGGCGCAATGCTGCAGCCGTGGTGGCTGTGATGCTGGGCGTAGCCTTGGCACTGTCGGTACACCTGATCAATGCATCTGCACTGGATGAGTTCTCCAGCGCGGTGCGTTCAGTCAACGGCCAACCCGATCTGTCGCTGCGCCCGGCCACCGGGGTGCTGGACGAAACCCTTTATGCCAAGGTCGCGGCTCACCCGGCGGTGGCTTTGGCCTCGCCCGTGCTCGAGCTCAACACCTACGCATTGACTGACGGCGGCCAGCGCCAGCCCCTGCGGGTTCTGGGCATCGACGTCCTGGTGGCAGCGACCTTGTCACCCGGGCTGATCCCCAGGCCATTTCCCGCCGCATTTCCCACCGCCAACCCGCAGGCAGATCGGTGGCTCATGTTCAAGCCTGAGCAGGCCTTCCTGAATCCCGCCGCGATGGGACTGCGGGCGGGCTCCGCAAGCCCCGCAGGTGTGCAAACGCTCAAGGTTCAATCCGGCCCGGCATTGGCAAATGCCTACATTGCCGGCACGGTGTCCGCTGGCGGCCGAGCGCTGGCGGTGATGGACCTGGGCGCTGCACAGGATCTTTTCGGCAAAGCGGGGCAGCTCAGTCACATCGACCTGCGCTTGCACCCGGGAGCCAGCGCCGACACCTTGCTGGCAGATCTGGGCTTGGGCAGCTCGGTCACCGCAGTGCGTCCCGCAGACGAGGCACAGCGCATCAACCAGCTCTCCAGCGCTTACCGTGTCAACCTGACAGTGCTGGCCCTAGTGGCACTGTTCACCGGCGCTTTTTTGGTGTTTTCTGTGCTGTCACTCAGTGTGGCCAAGCGTGCACAGCAATTCGCCCTGCTCGGGGTCCTGGGCCTGACTGGCCGCGAGCGCCTACGGCTCGTCTTGTGGGAATCTCTGGCACTCGGCCTGCTGGGCAGCAGTCTGGGTGTTGCTCTGGGTAGCGGCCTGGCAGCGCTTGCCCTGCGCATTCTGGGTGGCGACTTGGGGGGCGGTTATTTTTCTGGCATTGCCCCCGAACTGCAGATCAACCCCTGGGCTACCCTGGCTTATGCAGCCCTGGGCGTGCTGGCCGCCTTACTTGGCGGCTGGTGGCCAGCCCGCGCAGCGCAGCGGTTGCCTGCAGCCCAAACTCTGAAAGGCTTGGGGTCTACTGGAAAAAGCCAAGGTAAACCCTGGTTGAGCCTCGCCTTGATCCTGGCGGCCTGGGGACTGGCACTGTTGCCGCCGGTGCAGGGGTTGGCCTTGGCCGCCTATCTGGCTGTTGCGGCCTTGTTGGTGGGTGGCATCACGGCGCTGCCCGCCCTGGTTGGCCTGATGTACGACAGGGTAGCGCCCCGGCTAAGCCATCGCCTGCTGCCCATGCTGGCGGTTGAGCGGGCTCGTCGGGTGCGAGAGAGTGCCTCGGTAGCCGTGAGCGGTGTGGTGGCGTCGCTCAGTCTGGCGGTGGCGCTGACCGTGATGGTGGCCAGTTTTCGCCACTCCGTCAGTTCATGGCTGGACGTGGTGCTGCCTGCAGACCTGTTTGTGCGTAGCGCGCGCCAGGCCGGCGCCACTGACACCGCCTACATCGCCCCCGAAACGGTACTGGCAATCGCGAACGTGCCAGGTGTCGCACGCGTAAGCACCAGCCGCTTGAGGGAAATTCAGCTCGCCCCCGACCGACCGCCAGTCGCCCTCATCGCGCGCGAACTGAACTCACCCGAGGTCCAATTGCCGCTGGTAGCCGGGCCCCTGCCCACCCCACAGGGTCGGGTGGGTGTGTATGTGAGCGAGGCCATGGTCGACCTTTATGGTGCACGGCTGGGCTCCGAGCTCACAACCTTGTCGACGGCCTGGAGGCCAGACGCTAGCGCCAGCGGAGCCTCCTTTTACGTCGCAGGCATCTGGCGCGACTATGCGCGCCAGTTTGGCACCATCGCCCTGGCGCGCGACGACGATGTGCGTCTGACAGGCGAACGCCAGGTCAGCGATCTTGCGCTTTGGCTCAAAGCAGATGCCGACCCTGCGAGCGTGGAACAAGCTTTGCGCGCCGCCGCAGACGCACGCAGCAGCGGCGCAGGTGCCCTGCTCGAAGTCGCCTCAGCCACCCAAATACGTGCTATCACCCTGCGCATCTTTGATCGCAGCTTTGCGGTGACCTACTGGCTACAGGCCGTGGCCATGGCCATCGGGCTGTTTGGCGTGGCCGCGTCCTTCAGCGCCCAGGTGCTTGCCCGGCGCAAGGAGTTCGGACTGCTGGCCCATCTGGGACTGACACGTCGGCAAATATTGACGGTGGTAGCAGGCGAAGGCCTAGCCTGGACGGCGGTGGGTGCCGTTGCCGGGGTGGGACTAGGTTTGGCGGTAGCGGTGGTGCTGGTGCACGTCGTCAACCCACAGAGTTTTCACTGGAGCATGGACCTGATGCTGCCCTGGCTGCGTCTGGCCGCCATGTGTGCCGTGCTGGTGGTGGCTGGCTCAGCCACGGCATGGTTGGCAGGGCGGGCCGCAGCAGGGCGGGATGCACTTATGGCCGTGAAGGAAGACTGGTAAAAAGCAGCCTGAAACTGCGATACTGCGCCGCGCCCATTTTGAAGAGAATCCGCCGCCCTGCCCCATGGAACCCCAGCCTTTGTCGAGCATGTTCGAGTTGTTGCCCATCGGGGCTTACCGCTCCAGCCCGGGCGGGCGCATGCTCCGGGCCAATGCGGCCCTGGTTGCACTGAACGGTTATACAAGCGAAGACGAGCTGCTTCGTAACTTCAACGACATCGCTCATCAGTGGTACGTGGATCCGGCACGGCGCGACGAGTTCTTGCGCCTGATGGCACGCGACGGCCACGTGCTGGACTTCGTGTCTGAAGTGCACCGCCACAAAACTCGCGAAAAGATCTGGGTCCAGGAGTACTCACATGCGGTCCGAAATGCCCTGGGCGAGGTTGAATACTACGAAGGCACTGTGCTCGACATCTCCGCCAGTCGTCGTGCACAGATGGCACTGGAGGGCAGTGAAGCCTTACTGCGGCAAATCACCTCGAAGGTGCCGGGCATGGTCTATCGCATTGTGTTCGGGCCGGATGGCATCGCCCGTTACACCTTTGTGAGCGACGGGGTCACAGACTTGTTCCAGGTGTCGCCCCAGGATGTGGTGGCGAACTCGGCCATCCTTCGCAATCTGCGCCACCCCGAGGACCGGGAATGGATCATGCGAGAAGTGGTGCAGTCCATTCAGGCGGGAACCTCCCTGAGCATCGAGTACCGGGTGCTGTTGCCAGACGGCACACTTAAATGGGTGCACATGTCTTCGTCCCCTGCGGCGCCTTGCGACGAGGGCTATACCCGTGTCGGGGTGATGCTGGACATCACGGCACGCAAGCTGGCTGAATCGGAACTGAAAGTCCAGGAAGATCGCTGGAAGCTTGCGCTGGAAAGCACCGGCGACGGCCTCTGGGACTGGCATGTGGATACCGGCATGGAGTATTTTTCTGACCGCTTTCGGCAAATGTATGGCTTGGGCGACGATGCCAAGGTCAATCACGCCGATATCCTTGACGAATTGACCCACCCGGATGACCGTGCCCGCATGCACGCCGATCGACAGGCCCACTTCCGTGGCCAGACCAGCAGTTATCGCAATGAGCACCGGGTCCGCATGGCCAATGGTGAATGGAAATGGGTTCTGAGCCGCGGTATGGTCATCAGCCGCGATGCGGCCGGCAAACCGCTGCGCATGATAGGCACGCACACGGACATCACCGAACGCAAGCATTCCGAAAACCTGATCTGGCAGCAGGCCCACTTCGATCCCCTCACCAATTTGCCCAACCGGCGCATGATGCGTCAGCGTCTTGAGGAGTCCCTGCAGCATGCCAAGGCGACTGGGAAGGTGATGGCCCTGCTGTTCATTGATCTCGATCACTTCAAGGAAATCAACGACACCCTGGGCCATGACCATGGTGACCTGCTGCTGTTGCAGGCGGCGCAGCGCATTCAGGCCTGCATGGGGCAGCAGGACACAGTTGCGCGGATGGGTGGCGATGAATTCACCGTGGTGATGAACGACGTGCGGCCCTCGCTGTTGCCGCACCAGCTTCAGGTCCTGCTGGACTCGCTGTCCCAAGGGTTCATACTGGGCAGCGAGCAGGTGTTCATCTCGGCCAGTGTGGGCGTGGCACTGTACCCACAAGATGGCCGCATCGCCGAGGACCTGCTCAAACACGCCGATCAGGCCCTGTACGTGTCCAAGGGTGGCGGGCGCAATCGCTACAGCTTCTTCAAACCCCAGCTGCAACAAGAGGCGCAGAACCGCGCCCGGCTGGCTGCGGATTTGCGCCGTGGCCTGGCCCTGAACCAATTTGAAGTCGTCTACCAACCCATCGTGAATTTGACGACCGGCCAAGTCGACAAGGCTGAGGCCCTGCTGCGCTGGCACCATCCTCAGCGTGGGCTGGTGAGCCCGGCACAGTTCATAGGTATCGCAGAGACCACCGGCCTGATCATCGACATCGGGGACTGGGTTTTTCGTCAGGCGGCAGCCCAGGTTGCTCGGTGGCGCCAGGCCTATCACCCGGACTTCCAGGTCAGCGTCAACAAATCACCCGCCCAGTTTCATGCCGAAAACCGAAACCACAGCCTGTGGACGGACTTTCTGGCCGGGCTGAATCTTCCGGGATCCTGCGTGGCCGTCGAGATCACCGAAGGTCTGCTGCTCGAAACCAGCGCGTCTGTCACAGAGCACCTGTTGGCCCTTAGAAACGCCGGCGTCGCCGTTTCCCTGGACGACTTTGGCACCGGCTATTCGTCACTCACCTACCTGCAGAAATTCGCCATCGACGTCATCAAGATCGACCAGTCTTTTGTCCGCAACCTCACGGTCGGCTCCCGCGACCTGGCGCTGTGCCGGGCCATCATCACCATGGCGCATGCGCTGGGCATGAAGGTCGTGGCTGAGGGGGTGGAAACGGCCGAACAGCGTGACCTGTTGCTCGATTGCGGGTGTGACTACGGTCAGGGCTACCTGTACTCGCGGCCGCTGAGCGTAGCTGCCTTCGAGGATTTCATGTCTATGCGGGCATCCCCAGCGCACCAAGTGCCATCAAGTCTTTGATACTGGCTTCGCCGTAACCCAGGCTGGTCAGCACTTCAACGGTGTGCTCGCCCTTGTTGGGCGGTTGCAGGCGCACGCCCAGACGCTCTCCGCCCATGGTGAAGGGGAACAAGGTGGTCTGTGCAGTCTGGCCCGCACGCTCCCCGTCTGGCAAGGTGATATCGGCCAGCCCGCCAGTGGCCAGCAGATGTTCGTCCTCAAACAGCTCCTCAGGTTTTCGGATGGGCGCAAATGGCAGCCCCACTCGCTCAAACAGAGCCGCCAGATCAGCCGCGCGATGAGAAGCCAGGCGCTCGCGCA
>JBJOJH010000239.1:0-2509 GCA_046046715.1 Pseudomonadota bacterium
GCATCAGTTTCAGGATTTTTTGCGTGCCGGGGTCTGACCAGGCCTCACGCAGCGCAGAGACACGCCAACGCAGGCGCGGCAGCATACCCAAGCGTCGTAATGCGAGCATTTGCGCACCCAGCTGGAGCACACCGCCGACCATGACACCCGCACACAAGGCATAGATGGGCTCCAGTCCCATTGCGGCAAACCAGGGTGCGCCCAGCCAAGCCGCCGTAATCATGCCCACATTGAGCAGCACCGGGGTGGCCGCTGGCACCGTAAAGCGCTTGTAGGTATTGAGCACGCCAGCGGCCAGCGCCACCATGGACATGAAGCCGATGTAGGGAAACATCCAGCGCGTCATGACCACGGCCACCTCATAACCCCGGGGATTTTGTTGCAGGCCACTGGCCATGGCCCACACCAGGGCGGGCGCACCCAATACACCGACGACACAGGTCAGGGTCAAGGCCCAGCCCAGCACGGTGGCCACGCGGTCGACCAGGATCTGCGTTGCATCCTGCCCCTCCTTGACCTTCGAGGCCGCCAGCACTGGCACAAAGGCCTGACTGAAAGCGCCCTCGGCAAACAGACGGCGAAAGAAGTTGGGAATTCGAAATGCCACGTTGAAGGCGTCAGTCATGGCGCTGGCACCAAAGGCCGAGGCAATCAACAACTCACGCACCAAACCCGTGATGCGCGAGGCCAACGTGAGCAGGGAAACGATGGAGGCGGATTTGACGAGTGACACGCTTGGAAGTGTAGCCCCGGCCCACTGATACAATCGCGGGCTTTGCTGACAACATCCTCAGACACAAGGAATTTTTAAAATGGCATCTGGAAAACCCAAGAAAAAGAACCCGCGCCTGGCGTCCGGCCGTAAACGCGTCCGTCAGGACATCAAGATCAACGCAGCCAACACCTCGTTGCGCTCCAAGTACCGCACCGCCGTGAAGAACGTCGAAAAGGCTGTGGCTGGTGGCGACAAGACCAAAGCTGCAGAAGCATTTGCGAAGATGCAAGCCGTCGTGGACACAGTGGCTGACAAGGGCATCTTCCACAAGAACAAGGCTGCTCGCGATAAGAGCCGTCTGTCCTCCAAAGTGAAGGCGTTGGCGCTAGCTGCTTCCGCAGCGGCCTAAAGCCCTCTCGGGCCTGACTCGTCAGGCCCATCGCACGGACCTGCACTTACCAGCAGGTCTGCCGTTTGTAGCGGGTGCGCTGTCAGCAAAGCAAAAATCCGCCAGAGCGTGAAGTTCTGGCGGATTTTTTGTTGGCTCGGACAAACAGGATTGGTGAACGAGTCACCAATATGAGCGACTGCTACTGTCAGCGAGCGGGAGGATCAGGCAGCAGGCAGGCTTCGGTAACCTGAAGATGGTTGTCCTTGGCGAAGTTCAGGCAAAAGTCCCAGGCACGCACGTCGTAATCGCGCAGATTACGGTGCACCACCACACATTTGACATTGCCCAGCGAGGTCGGCACGCACCAGGGCGAGTAGGCCAGATGACTGCCAGGGCGTGGCCCGCCAGGTCGAAACTGGCTCATCACGCCAGCCAGTCGCTCAGCCCAATCACTGGGCCTGAACGTTTTGCCATCCTGAGTCACACCCAGAATGAAAACTTCTTCAGCTGTATTCGAAACCATGGGGCTATGTTAAAGGAGGTCGAGTGTTCTCTGCTGCACTGCACAAAAATTTTCAGCATCCATGTTGTTTCACCCTATTCTTTGAGGAAGACACAAGCAAAGTACGAGCCAGGGTCGCACCTGCCGTCCGCCCAACCCAGTGCTGAGGCACCGAATCCGCCATGAAGCTGACATCAAGCTGCCCCTAAAATCTCAGCCTTGTGCCCCGCCCGGGGCGAGACCGTTCGTCACTCTGCAAAGCTGCACGCCATGAACTCCCAGACCTCCGCCCCGATCGAAGCCGCCTCACCCCACGTGATGAACACCTACGGGCGCCTGCCGATTGCCTTGTCGCACGGCCAAGGGTGCAGGGTGTGGGATGTCAACGGCAAAGCCTATCTCGATGGCCTGGGCGGTATCGCTGTCAACACCCTTGGGCACAACCACCCCAAACTGGTGCCAGCGCTGCAGGACCAGATTGCCAAACTGATTCATTGTTCCAACTACTACCACGTGCCCAACCAGGAAGTTCTGGCCCAAATGCTGGTGGAGCGCTCCGGCATGAGCAACGTTTTTTTCTGCTCTACCGGCCTGGAAGCCAACGAGGCCGCTCTGAAGCTGGCTCGTAAATTTGGTCATGACAAGGGCATTGAACGCCCGGAAATCGTGGTGTACGAGAAGTCTTTCCATGGCCGATCAATTGCCACGCTGAGTGCCACTGGCAACCCCAAAATCCAGGCTGGTTTTGGCCCCCTGGTGGAAGGCTTCATCCGCGTGCCGCTGAACAACACCGATGCACTGCGCAAGGCCACCGCCGGTAACCCGAACGTGGTGGCGGTCTTCATGGAAGCCATACAGGGCGAAGGTGGCGTCAACCCGGTGGATCAGGCCTATTTGCGCG